>CBFHBI010000010.1:0-13350 GCA_965653755.1 uncultured Blastocatellia bacterium | reverse complement strand
ACGTGAATGACTACGCGAAGGTGATCGATTCCGATACGAAACAGCAATTGGAAACTACGCTGACTAATTTAGATCGGCAACAGCAAATCCAGTTTGCGGTCGTTACGGTTGACACAACGAAAGGTCAGGACATCTTTGACTACTCGCTCGCGGTCGGGCGGGACTGGGGCTTGGGGGCCAAGGATGTGCAGAAGCCGAGTCTTTTACTGCTGGTGGCGATCAAAGATCGAAAGTATCAGACGCAAGTCAGCCGTCATCTCGAAGGCGATCTGCCCGACGGATTGGTCGGCCAGATTCAACGGGAGAAATTGGTGCCGGCGTTTCGCGCCGGTGATTACGGACGTGGAATCACTGATACGATCGATGAATATATCTCAGTGGTCGCGAGCAAACGGGGTTTTAGTGCGGATACGATCTTTGCCGGCCCACCGATCTCGCGGCCGACAGCGGCGGTCGGACAAAGCGGCGGCATAGGCTGCTTTAAGATTATCGTAATCCTCGCCGGCATCATCATTGTGATCCTCATCCTGGTGAAAAAGAGTGGTGACGGGGGTTTTGGCCCACCGGGTGGCTCGTGGTGGAGTTGGCTCCTGATGAGCTCGGTCTTAAGCAGGGGCGGGTGATCGTCAGGCTGGTCCAGCGGCGGCTTCGGTGGTGGGTCGAGCGGTGGCTTTGGCGGTTTTGGAGGATTTGGCGGCGGCGGAGATTTCGGTGGCGGCGGCTCAGGCGGCAGTTGGTGAAATCCCGCGTTCGACAAATCTGTAGGGGCGGGGCTTGTCCCCGCCGTCGACCAAGCGCGGGCAGCGACGAGCCCTGCGCCTACAGAATGATCGATGATTAAGATAAGCTACGGGACGAAGGAGAGTGTATGCGCAAGAGTGGCCTGATTGCATTGATTGTTTTAGCGGTGATCGTTGTCATTCTTTTACTGTGCGGACTGAGCGGCGTTTCCAGTTACAACTCGCTGGTGACCAAGAAACAGGACATCGACGCGAAGTGGGCCGAAGTTCAAAACCAGATGCAGCGACGCGCCGATCTGATTCCGAATATCGTGGCCACCGTGAAAGGGATCGCTGGTCTCGAGGAGCGCGTGTTCACGAAAGTTGCTGAAGCAAGATCGCAGTTGCTCTCAACGATGAACAATCCGAACGCCAGCACCGAAGATAAGATCGCGGCAGACAATAATCTGACGTCAGCGATGCGCGATGGCGGACTCCTGGGAACGGGCGGACGATTTCTTTCGATCGCTGAGAACTATCCGCAGTTGAAATCAAACGAGAGCTTTATGAAATTGCAGGATGAACTTGCGGGCACGGAGAACCGTTTGACCGTAGCGCGGCGCGACTACAATCAATCGGCGCAGGACTACAACACGACGCGCAGCCGTTTCCCGATGGTTTTGTTTGCGAACGCGCTTGGGTTCAAGGCCCAACCCTATTTCCAGGCGGACAAGGGGGCGCAACAAGCGCCGAAGGTCGATTTCGGCAAGTAAGTTACGCGCCGGCGATGAATTCAAAACCCTTCGCGCGAGTAGATGAAAGCGTACGATGGATAATCCGATCAAACCGAAAGCACTCGAGCGCCTCGTCCATGATCTGCGAGCGGCCCACGGTGACAATCTCGCTTCAGTGACGCTCTACGGATCAGCGGCGACCGGGGACGCGAGTGCACGCCATGACGTGCTGGTGGTCTTGCGGCGTCTTGGCGTGGAAGATTTGCGTCAAGCCGTCGCGCTAATTCGCGATTGGACGCGCGCGGGCCAGCCACTGCCGGTTTATTTTTCTCAGGATGAACTCAACCGGGCAGCGGATGTGTTTCCCATCGAGTTTTTGCAGATGGAACAGGCGCGCAAAGTCCTTCATGGTTCCGACCCATTTGAATTTGTCGAGATCTCAAACGCCAACTTGCGTCATCAAACCGAGTACGAGTTGCGAACTAAGGTTCTTCAGCTTCGGCGTTTGTATTTTTCTTCGGCGGCTTCGGCGGAGCAACTTGCCAAGCTGATGAGGGACAGTGTGTCGAGTTTCGCCGCGCTGTTTCGCGCAGTACTAATTCTCCATGGCGCGCCGCCGCCGATCTCCAAACGAGATGCGGTCAAAGCGACGGCCGATGTGCTGGGTCTCGATTTGTCGTCGTTCGATCAAATTCTTGAATCGGCGGCGAAGGAGCAGGCTCGCTTAAATCTCGACGAGGCAAACGAGCTGTTTGCAAACTATCTCACCCAAATTCAGAGAGTGATCGATGCGGTCGATCAGATAGACGGCGCGTGATCACTTTGGGGCTACGGGTTCTTAAGAAGTGACTAACCCACTCACCACCGGGCGAGCCATTCGTGGGCGTCCATCTTGCTGGAAATTGGTCGCTCCGTTGCTGACCGCTTTGCTCGGCGCTCTTCACGCAACTGCTCATGGCGCGACGCCCATCAGCCCACAGTTGTTCACCGTCTCTGCGACGTCAACCCGCGCTGTCGTCTTGGAATCGGTTTCGATGAGACCTGAACCGTTCTCGCTGAGTTCCGAAGCGAACTTCAGCCCGAACGATCCGCGCACGCGCATTACGCTTTTTTGCATGAATCTCGACCTGCTGTCCGACGAGTCGGCGAGCGCCCTGTCGGCTGATGCCGAAGACGCCGCCCACGTTCAATACCCGCTGAAGGTCGAGTACGTGGGCCAAGTGCCGGGCTTCGCAGGTATCTACATGGTCGTGTTACGGCTGAGCGATTTGATGCCCGCCAGTCTGGGCGATGTTCTGGTGCGTTTGAACCTGCACGGAATGGCCAGCAATCGCGTCCGCGTAGGCATCGGGCAAATTGGCGGCGGACCAGATGACGACTCGGCCCCGAGCCCCGCGCCGGCGATTCCGCCCGCAGCCGTCACGCCGATGACACTCGCGCAATACCAGGCTCAATACGATAATCCGAACTTCGCATCGGATAACGATCTGAAAAGATTCCTCGAACAATCAAGCTGGGGCCAGCGCGGTGATGATGCGGACTTCAATCATTTGCGCGCGATTGGGATTTCGGCTTACCTCAACGAACAGCTCAACATGCCGCCGCCGTTCGTCGATTCATCAAACAGCAAATTCTTTTTGTCGTCAGACTATCCCTTGATGACAGTGTATCCGGAATTTTATCCCAAGACCTCGCCGCCTTGCGATCCGACGACCACATGCTTTCGCGATAACTACACGCTCTATCCGCTGCAAAAACAGTTCATGATGAATGCGCTGACGCAACCGGATCAATTGCGGCAACGAATCGGATTTGCGTTTCACAAATTCATCGTCGTCGATGGCACACTATTAAACAACAACGAGGCTTCGTTCTACGCGCCGTATCTGCAAACCATCGATCGCAATTCGTTCGGTAACTTCCGCCAGATGCTTTATGACATCACGCTCAACGCGGCGATGGGCCAGTACCTCCACCTGCGCGGCAACTCGGTCATCGATCGCAACAACCCTACGCCGAATGAAAATTACGCGCGAGAGATCATGCATTTGTTCTCGGTCGGCGTTGACACCTTGAACCAGGACGGCACGCCGGTGCTCGACGCTAACGGTATTCGCGTGCCGACTTATGATCAGACGACGGTGACGAACCTGGCGCGCGTCTTTACCGGTTGGGACACCGGACAGGTGATACCCTGGGGCGATGGCTTCAACTATTCGGACAACTACCGCGATCCGTTGGTACCCAATGGCAACCCCAACCGGTATGACATTAATCAGAAGACGCTCTTGACCGATATCCGGAGCGCGAATCCCGTTACGATTCCCGCCTGCGGCTCACCCTGCGCGGGGTTCACGCAACAGTCTCTCATTGCGACGCAACAATACGCCGTCGATTCACTTGGTAAAGCCATCGACAATCTCTTCTATCATCCAAACACTGGGCCATACGTTTGCGTTCAGTTGATTCATCAATTAGTGACGAGCAATCCGACTCCCGCCTACGTCGGGCGTTGCGCGGCTGCGTTTGCCAACAACGGCGGCGGCGTGCGCGGCGATATGAAGGCAGTGATTAAGAGCATCTTTTTGGATCCCGAAGCCCGCGGCGACGTAAAGACCGATCCGAATTATGGTCACTTGCGCGAGCCGGTACTCTTGATGACGCACGTCTTGCGCGCTTTCAACGTCACCGACGCCTCGAAGACTGACGGCGTGCTGGTGACCAGCGTCAGTCCCGGCAGCTTCAGCGCTCCGCTGGGCCAGCCCCTCTTCAATCCCCCGACGGTGTTTGGGTATTTCCCCGCCGACTTTTATCTGCCGGGCACGAATCTTTTTGCCCCGGAGTTCGGCTCGCTCGAAGCATCGGTGAGCCTGGGTCGGGCGAATTTCATGAATACTCTGTTCGTCGCCAATGGCGGGAGCGGAATTCCGGCGAACGGCGCCAACCGCCCTGTGGGCACCCAGATCACCTTCGCAAGTTATCTAAACCTGACCTCTCAACAGCTAGTCGATGCGCTCAACGCCCGTTTGATGCACGGCACGATGTCGGCACCAATGAACGCCGCCATCGTGGCTGCCGTTAACGGCATTCCCAATTCAACTGCGCTCCAAAGGGCACAGACGGCCGCCTATCTAGTCACCACTTCCTCGCAATACCAAGTCGAGCAGTAAAAGTAAACGAAATCGGAAAATTCCCGAGGCGATTAGGTGTAAGGAAGATTTTCTTCCTGCAATCACGAAGAAAAGAGAAGCGACCTATTGTAATTCAACGGAACTTTAGCGGCACGGATAGCGCTTTCAAGGTAGTTTTGTTGATAGAATGTCGTGCCCGCAGTAATCTGTGTGCCGCCTCTATGAGAACGTCTCCCGCACGAAAGCCTAACACCAATCGAGACCGTTATGGCTGCGAGGGATCGTTACTTCCAGAAGCAACTCTGAATTACGCCCCGCAATCGATTCAACATGGGAATCGGACTCTCAATGGATTTAGTAAAGGTGCTGGTTCAGAATCGCCTTCGCCAACTGCGAACGCTACACGCTTTACATTCTCGGCTCGCACTCCCAGGGCAAAGACGCCGGCTCGTGTGAGCACTCGTTCCGGTGAGGAGGTGCCATGGATTACGATGTGGTGATTGCGGGCGCGGGACCCGTCGGTCTGTTGCTTGCATGCGAGCTAAGACTTGCCGGTGCCTCTGTACTAGTGTTTGAAAAGCTCGCTGATCCGAATCTGCCGATAAAAAAGGGTGGGATTGGAGCCCGAGCCCTCAACATCCCAACAATCGAGGTCTTTTACAGACGTGGCCTGCTTCCCGCGCTGAAGAAGGCAGCACTCTCGTGGACCGATGGGTCGGCTGGAGGAAGGGGACTGGAAGCCGCGGCACGGGGTGCTTCTACGTTGGGTGAGTGCGGCGCTGACTCGGAGCCAGCCAAAGTCTCTGCGGGATCCGCAGGCCACTTCTCAAACATCTTGGACGCGGATTCCGTGGATTATGGTGACCCGGATTTCGTCGGTCGAGGTCCTGCGGGCGCCGGCTGCGCCATCTCCATGCAGAGTCTCGAAACTCTGCTCACCGAGCACGCCGCGCAGTTACAGGTTGAGATTCGGCGCGGAATGGGCCTCACTGATTTCTCCGCAGACGCCGATGCGGTTACGGTTTACGCAGGCGGGACATCAGTGCGCTCAGGCTGGCTCGTTGGCTGTGATGGTGGGCGAAGCACGGTCAGGAAACGGGCCGGTTTTGAGTTTCCGGGGACTGATCCGCAAATTAGCGGCTATTCGGCGATGGTCGAAATTGCCGATCCGCAGAAGTTATCTTCCGGCTGGAAACGCACGGCTAGGGGAACATATGTCAACGGTCCGATGCCAGGCAGAATTCTTATAATGGAATTCGATGGTCCACCTGAAGACCGAGACGCCCCAATCACTCTCGAAGAGGTACAGGCAAGCTTGAGGAGGGTCTCCGGGACCGACGTAACACTTACCGCCCTTCACGCGGCTACGCGGTGGACCGACAACGCGCGTCAGGCCAGCACCTATCAGCTTGGAAGAGTTCTGCTCGCAGGCGACGCTGCCCATGTTCTTGCACCGATTGGGGGTCAAGGGCTCAATCTTGGAATCGGAGACGCGATCAATCTTGGCTGGAAACTTGGCGCGATGGTGAAGGGATGGGCCCCGGAAACGCTTCTCGATAGCTACACGACGGAGCGTCACCCTATCGGCGCTTGGGCCGTTCGATGGACCAGAGCACTGGTTGCATTAATGGGTCCCAAGCGTCGCGATCTTGCTCTGACGTCGCTTCTTGCGGATGTCATCGGAGGCCCCGGTGGAGCGACATCCCTTGCCAAGAGAATCTCCGGCGTATGGCAACGCTACGATTTGCCCGGCGATCATCCCTTAGTCGGAACGAGCGCGCCCGATCTTGAATTCGAAGACGGCAGAACGCTCGGCGATTATTGCCATGAGGGACGCGCCCTGTTATTTAACTTGAACGGCAATACTCGAATCTCCGCGATGGGCGCACACTGGCGCGACCGGCTCAACGTGATAACTGCCAAGCTGAAGGAGAATTCGGACTTGAGTGCTCTCTTCGTGCGGCCCGATGGTTTCGTTGCCTGGGCGTCGAACGGAAAGCTCGACTTGGATCTGGCTGCTTCTGCGCTATCAACATGGCTCGGAAAAGGCCAGTGAAGATGCAAACTTTGGCAGTTCAGAGCCGCGCCGATTCTCAACAAGGAACCCCAAAATCCTAAGAGTCTCCGAATACTAAAATTTCTTGATAAATTCCTTGCTTTGAACTTGCTTAAGGAGTACCATCACGCTCCCAAAATAGCTTTTGCTAATCGAAGAGGAGATGATAGTCATGGGACATCCTGAAAAAACCCATTTTGAACTGCCGAGTTCTTTATGGTGGAAACCGATACCCAAAGGTGACTGGATCGACATGGAGTTCGTCCTGCAAGAAGTTGAGGGGGAACTCCGCGGCGAAGTGTTGGCGGTTGCGCTTGAAACCATGGCGAACGTGCACCGCAGCGTTGCCGAGGGCGCGGCCAAGGTTGCGGACATCATTCGCAGTGGGGGCCAGCAAGGACGTGGATAACAATCTCCCTGGTCCACCAAGCGGGTCGTCTGCCGACCCGCCGGTGAGGCCCGGCGGGACCGCGGAAGTTGCCCTAATCGGCTATCAAGATCAAGGCAATCTCGGTATGGGATCCTTGTCTGCTGTGCTTCAGCAGCGGGGTCATACCGTTCAGATGATTGATGTTCGCGATGGGCCGCAGAGAATTGCCGAGCGGCTCTTATCGCGGCAGCCTCTCGTGGTCGGCTTCTCCCTGATCTTTCAGGCTTTCTTACCGCGGTTTCGAAGGGTTGCCAGCCGGTTGCGAGATGCGGGAATCACCTCGCATTTTACGATCGGCGGGCATTTCCCCAGCCTGTGCCACGACGAGGTGCTCAAGCTCTTTCCTGAGTTGGACAGTGTCGTGCGATTCGAGGGCGAGCACACGCTCGTTGATCTCGTCGATCGTCTTCTGAACAACAGAGATTGGCGCGAGACTCCCGGTTTAGCTTTTCTCAAAAACGGTCAAGTCGCAGAAAGCGAGCCGCGGGCTCTGGTGCAGGATCTTGATTCGCTTCCCTATCCGTATCGGCCATTCGAACCTGAGCAGATGGGTGGCTTTCCCACACTGCCGCTGCTTGCGAGTCGCGGCTGCGCACGGCGATGCTCGTTCTGCTCAATCCACACCTTCTATCGTACTGCGCCCGGCAAAGTTGTTCGTGTGCGCAAGCCCGCGAAAGTTGTGGAAGAGATGCTGTACCTGCTCGAGTATCACAACACCCGCGTCATCCTTTTTCAGGATGACGATTTTCCTCTTTGGGGGCCGGTCGGGCAGCGCTGGGCGGACGAGTTGGTGGAGCGCATGTACGACGCCGGATTGGTCGATCGGATGATCTGGAAGATCAGTTGCCGCGCTGAATATGTGGAGTATGAATTGTTCCGCAAGCTGCGCGATGCCGGTCTCTTCCTGGTGTATATGGGCCTTGAGTCTGGTACTGAACAGGGACTTAAAGTATTAAACAAACAGATGTCGGTGGAACAGAACCTGGCGGCAGTTCGAACTCTGAAAGAGCTTGAATTGAACGTTTCCTATGGGTTCATGCTCTTCGATCCGTCGAGCACCTTCGAATCCGTCCGGGAAAACCTCGCCTTTTTGAGGAACGCTACCGGTGACGGGCTTGCCGCAGCCACGTTCTCCCGAATGTTGCCCTACGGAGGCACTCCGATCCGTGACGCTCTACGGCTTGAAGGGCGCCTGCGCGGGGACGTGACGCGACCCGACTACGATTTTCTGGACCTGCGATTGAACGAGTTCTATCGGCTGCTTACACCTACAGTTCGCCCGTGGATTCACCATCAGGGTCTCACATACCAGTTGGATTATGCTTGGGACGAATTTACAACAGTGACGCGGCTCACCCGAGGGTTGCAAGGTGCCGAGGAGTATCGCCAGGCACTGGTTTCGCTGACGAAGCAAAGCAATGAACGGTTGTTCCAGCATGTCGAGGAATGCCTGGATGCCTTTGAACACGGAGACAGTTCGAAGCTGGTTGTCGAACCGGCACGAGCTTACTGTGAAGCCGGCGGCAAACAGCTTCTCACACTTCGGAACAGCTTTATCGCACGCAACGTCGAGCTGTTGGTTGATGAAGTCAGCGCCGACTGTAAGAGCGGTCCCGTTTTGATGCCGCAGATTCATTAGCGTCTTGCCAGACGACTCTCTTGCGGGAGATCCAGGAGAACGTATCTGGAGGAGACAAGAACGCTCTCTCACGCCTCACCCGAATCGACGCCCTCGGCAAGGGTGCGACCCCAACGGACTGTGGCCAGCAAGCGTCAGCCAATCAACCGTCTCTTAATCGCGGGCTTCACAGCTTTTTTGTGAGGTACCTCCTTCAATATCACGTGTTCGAGAGAAAGCTCTGCGTACATCTTTTTTTAACCGCCGGTTTTCTTCCTCGAGCTCACGCAGCCGCTTGATGTCCGACGCCGGCATGCGCCCGTACTTTTACGAAGCAAGTTAGACCACTTGTACTCGTTCTGAAAATTGGAAGCAATAAGTGGCCGGGTGCTATTGGAACCATTAAGTGGCCAGAGCGGCCAATTAATGGTTCAAGTCACAGACGACAACACAGAATTAAGCCGCGGTGAGATTTGGCTGGGAGGCAGGGATTCGAACCCCGATAGGCGGATCCAGAGTCCGCAGTCTTACCGTTAGACGACCTCCCAACGTCGCGCAACGAATTTACGGAAGTCTGATACCTGAAGTCAAACGCGCGTCTATTGCAAGACAACAATCATCGCGCAACAAAAATAGTGCTTGCGCTAAATAGCAGTTGTACGCACAATAGGCGCGTCGCCGGTAACCTCTCGAACCCTGCCGCTTCTTCACGTTCGTGGAGTCGAGTTCAAAACAGTCCGGAAGATGAATGACCGAAGCAAATCTCGATGAGACAAATGAGTTGGCGCGGCTGCAAGCGCTGGCTAACGAATACGAAGCTAAATTAGCCGCCGCGGCGTCGCTGGTCGCACGCGTCAGACATGAAATCAACAATCCTCTCGCCGCACTGCTGGGCCAGGCGCAATTGCTTTTGCGCGATCAGGACCTCAGTGATAAAACCCGGCGGCGGGCTGAAACCATAGAAAGTCAGGCCAAAAGAATCGAAGAGATAGTCGGCGAGCTTCGTGCGATTCAAACGCCGGCGACTACTCTCAATCGCCAGGAAGAGAGCTGATCTGGAGGTCTTGCGCACGCGCCGTCGCTGGCCTGTGCTCCCTTACGCAAGATCAAAGACCAGAAACTCGGCGTCGTGTGCGTCTGAAAAGTCGACGTGTGACTCGCGGCTGATCGCCGCGCCGTCGCCGGGCTGCAACTTTTCGCCGTTAAGACATAGGCTGCCACGCGCCAGCTGAATCCACGCGTACCGGTTTGTCTCGAGTCGATGTCCGATCGACTGGCCCGCACTTAGCAGCGCCGCATAGACGCGCGCGTCCTGATTAATTTTGACTACGCCGGCGTCACCGTCGGGTGACGCGATCAGCCGCAGCTTGCCCTCGCGCTCATCAGCGGAAAAATTTGTCTGTTCATAGCCGGGCGTGAGGTTTCGCGCATTCGGCATGATCCAAATCTGTAGGAGATGGCAGCCTTCGGTCTGCGAAGGGTTGAATTCGCTGTGCGAAACGCCCGTGCCGGCCGTCATGCGCTGCACATCGCCAGGTTTGATGACTGAGCCGTTTCCCATGCTGTCGCGATGTTCGAGCGCTCCCGACAAAATATAGGTGATGATTTCCATGTCGCGATGCGAATGCATGGGAAAACCGTGCGCCGGCGCGACGGTGTCTTCGTTGATCACGCGCAAACTACGAAAGTGTACGTGCGCCGGATCGTGATATTGATCGAACGAGTAGGTGTGATAGGTATTTAGCCACCCGTGATCGTAGTGGCCGCGGTCTTCTGATTTTCGAATCGTGATCATTGATTTCGTCCGCGTAGCGGACGTTTGAAATTAGCCCGGCACTTCAGTGCTGGGTTAGCCGGACAACGATAGTCCATAGCCCGCGGAGCGGGCGACAGAAACCTCAGGACGGTGACGCCCACCCGCTACCGCAACCTCTGCTTTCCGAGCTTTTTGAAGTGCGCTTCCTCGCGCCCCTTTAATTCTAACGTTTCTTACGCTTGTGGCGAGGTGGCCCCGTTCGTTCGTATAGCTTGAGCTTCTGATCTTTTTTGCGCATTTCCGCGGCAATGTCCTTTATGAAGTGATCGTATCCACGAAACGTGCCGGTGAATGTGCCTAAGGCGAAACTGAACGATGCCGCACCAAATCCTATACTCAGGAAAGTCGTTATAGGATTGATCGGCTTGTCCGGGAACGCATAAATCATCCAAGCAATAAAGATGAAGTTCATTATGTCCGCCGCAAGCGATATGTCAAAGAATCGAGTTTCGGCCGCATAGGCGACATATTGACCCGCCTTGAGCAAAATGTGAGAAATGACACCAACCAAACCTAAGCAAGGGCCTACATTAACGAGGTAATACGGCAGGTTCTCGCGCGTCGGCAGTTTAGTAGACGCAAGGAACAAGAGCGCCGTGATAGATAACGTCGCGAACAAGATTAATGAGAGATACACATAGAACAGAAAGCCCCATGCGATCAAATTCGCCTTTGACTGTGGTGACCGATTCAACCGAATGACGATGCTTGGAATTGCCAATACAATCGCCGCAAGAGCGAGTAACCCTAGACTGACCCAAAGAGTCTGCTTTTCCGTAAGCGACTGAATTCGCGGCTGGAATTTGATTAGCAGAACGCTCGTGAGCACGCTCAGGATGCAGGATGCAAGGATCGGGGGGACAACTGTCTTGAGCATAGGGCGAGTTTTAGCTAATTAAATCGATTACGGCAAGTCGAACGCTAAACTTAGAGTGCCGTCTGTCGCCCGCTTCGCGGGCTTACCAATATATTGGCACCCGATCCCCCGGGCTTACGCCCGGGGCTACTCTCTGCCGCCATCTGCGATGGCTCATTCTCCGAATTCCGCCGAGTTGTTCTTACTCTCGCACAATCGTGAATGGCCTCGTTTAACTCTTGGTGGTCCTCACGTGTGAAAATCTGCAGGTGTTGCAGATCGAGTTCGCCTGCCAAACTCGCCCGCCATTTCTCGAAGCGCTCGATTAGGATGTCACGCTCCGCCTCATCGATCGTGGAAAGATAGAGCGCGTCTGCTTTTGCCAACGTCCGTCGCGCCGAAGTCTTCAACTTATTCTCGCCGGCGCGCGCGCACATCACCGCGTAATCGGCTGCGATGTAATCTAGAAAGCTGTTCCCTTCCACGATCACCCCGGAGCTCCGCACCCGCGCCAGAGCTTCGTTAATGCCACGCTCAACCTGATCTTCGCCGACGATCACCCAGTGTACATTTGCAGCGCCCGCCTCCCAGAAGCGGCCGGTGTCTTTTCCCTTTTCGTAATTTGCGGCCCGGCCCGATCGAATCAACGGCTCGTCGCGCAAAAGATCGCTGACACAGCATCCCTGGGGATCTTTGCCGCAGGATCGATAGTGGCCGCGCGTGATCTTAATAGCTTCCCAACCCAGTAAGCGGCGAATCAATTCGCACGCCAGCGTCGTCTTGCCGGTATTCGACGACAAACCGCTGACCGCGACGATGAGCGGACGACTATTCATGAAGCTACTGATGCAAGCAAAATTCGCGTCAACCTTTCCAATCCACGCGCGTCTTCGTCATCAAATCGCGCGTAAACGGGACTGTCAAGATCGAGCACGCCAATCAATCGCGAGTCTTTCATCAAAGGTATGACTATCTCAGAATTCGAAGCGCTATCGCACGCGATGTGCCCGGGAAATTCGTGCACGTTCGGGACGATCACCGTTTCGCATTTCGCGGCGCCGGCGCCGCAGACGCCCTGGCCAATCTTAATGCGCACACAGGCCGGCCGGCCCTGGAAAGGACCGAGCACTAATTCGCCGTTCTTTTCGAAATAAAAGCCGGCCCAATTCAGATCCGGCAGGAAATGAAACACTAGTGATGAGAAATTAGCTGCATTGGCGATCAGGTCGCGCTCACCGGCGAGCAGACTCGAGAGCTGCGCCGCGAGCTGATCGTATAATTCGTCCTTTGAGATCTCAATAGGGCGCGATAGCTGTGTAGTCGTCATTTGTCTTGAGGCTCTGCCTCAGCACAGTGCGGTAAGGCTCTGCCTTACCGGCCGTCGATCATAATTGTTCTTGAGGCTACGCCTCCACTGCGGCATAGCCCCCGAAAAAACTTCAATCAGCGCCGGAAAGCCGCAGGCTTTCCGCACTGGCGAGCGGCAAGCCGCATTTCAATCCGTCGGCGCCGCCGCGCGAATGCTTATCACCACCGACTTTGAGGCCGGCGTGTGACTCTTGTTGGCGAAGTAATTCACCGGCACCAGCACGTTCGTTTCCGGAAAATAAGTCGCCGCGCACCGACGCGGAATGCTGTACGGCACACTCGTGAAATTACGGGCGACGCGTTCTTCGCCGTCGTATCGGCTAATCAAATCTACGCGTGCGCCCGGGACGAGACCGCCCGAGCGAATGTCCTCCGGATTCAGAAACACGACGCGCCGGCCGTTTCTGATTCCCCGATAGCGATCGTCGAGCCCGTAGATAGTCGTATTAAATTGATCGTGGCTGCGCATCGTCATCATCAGAAACTCATCAGGTTTTAGATCGATGCGCGGCAGAGGATGAATGGTGAAATGCGCCAGTCCGTCGCTCGTCTTGAACTGTCGATCGCGAATCGGATTAGGCAGATAAAATCCGCCCGGCTGTCGCACGCGTTGATTGTAAGT
>CBFHBI010000009.1:0-13486 GCA_965653755.1 uncultured Blastocatellia bacterium | reverse complement strand
TGAAAATTGCCGGCGACGATAAGCGGATTTGCCCGAAGGGCATGGATAGAAATTCATCCTTGCCACCAACGTCAAGGGACTTCCGCGCTGAAGAGAAAAAAGACGCGACCTAATGCGGGATTACTTTCTTAACGGCCTTGCCGGTTTTCTCCACGCCTTCTTTTGTTTTATCGACGACGGCTTTCGTTCCTTCTTTGGTCTTTGAGCCGACGCCTTTATCGACAACTTTCTCGGTACCCTCGGCGGTTTTTTCGCCGACGGTCTTGCCGGTGTCCTTCGTCTTATCTACCACGTCGCCGCCTTTATCTTTCACCCAGCCGGCAGAGTCCGCAATCGCGTCGCCGGTGGCGTTGAGTGCTTTCTCTGGTGCGTTCATCTCGCGCTCTTCGCCGCTTGGCGAATAAGCTTTCGCGGTCGTCTGGCCGTCGCGTGTGGTTACGACGACTTTGGCGACGCGCGGGTTGTTGTGAAATGTCCGCGTCTCAGTGCGCACGCCGTTTTCGTTCGTAGTAATTATCTCTGAGTCGTCCGGACCAGCCGTCGTCGTAGTCGCCGTCGCGGCCCCGTTCGTATTGCTGTTCGTGTTTGCCGCGTTGTCCGTTCGTGAACAACTCGTCAACAGCAGCGACACCGACAGAATCGCTATCATCGTCAGGAATGTTTTGATCACTGTTCTGCCTCCTACCCAATTAGTTCTCGCCTTCGCGGCAACCATTATGCCGCTTAACGCGAGTCGCAAGTAAGCTGAGCACGTGAGGTTAGATGCGCGACATTAGAACGTCGTGCAAAACCGGCAGTATGAAATTGAAACGATCTTGTGAAGAACTACGAGAGCGGCAATAGATACTGCGGCATTGGCGAGACATCGATCGCCAAAGCGCCGTTTGCGGGAGAAATCTTGCCACCAGCGGCGCCGGTCATCGTTTTAATCGAAGTCCCACCATTCCAATTTGGAATGGTCAATCGGTGTGGTGTTGTGCTCGTGGTCCATACCACGAAACGCCGCTCGCCGCCTCGGCTAAATGCCAGAACGTAGTCATCCGCCGAGCCAACATTCAAACGCTCTGCAAACCGAAATCCTTTCAGCACGGTCGTCAGCGTTTGTGCAGCGATGAACGCGGGTTTCGGTTCGTAGAGTAAGGGTGCGCCGACTCGGGATGGATAACGAACCAGACCAAAATGATCTTCCGGCTCTTTCGGATCGTCGCCGTCGTCGTGCCAGTCGTACCAAATGGACAGCCTAATGCCGTTCGCCACGTTGGTCAGGAATTGACGGACCAGCATCACTGCCTGTTGGTCCTCAGTCATCCGCGACCAGACAGACGAGTAGCCCCACTCGCTCGAGATGATGTCGTGAGCCTGCGAATCTGACTGCGCCCGATGCTTATCGACTAGTTGTCGCAACCTTGCGTAATCGTCGGCGACTGTTTCTGGATTTGAATGTCGATAAGGGTGAACCGAGATCGCCGAAAATGATCCGACAGAGTTCAGCGTGGCTTCGATAAACCGGAAGTCGATCTGCGAAGTGGCTGGTCCAATCAGTTGTTCATCGGGAACTGATGAGTGGAAAGCGCCTGTCACTTGTTGCGCGAGCGCGTTGTACTCTTCCGCGTCCGGTTGGGGCGGCCAAAACATCTCCATGTTCGGCTCGTTGAAGAGTTCCCAAACGATTCCGCGGCCGGCGAAGTGCTGCGCCGTAGCGACCGCCCAACGAGTAAAGGCCGCGCGCGATTCGGGCGTTCGGACAGACATGCCGGCAGTGTAAAGCGGGTTTCCATAATCGAGAATGAAGAGCGGGCGCAAGTGGAAATCGTCGAGCTGCTTCAGCAGACGATCGTAGGCAGAAAAATCATATCGGCCAGGCTCGCGTTCGATGGCTTCCCATTTGCAGTCCATCCGCACCCAACGAAAGCCGGCGTCCGCAATCATCTTGAGTTCGCCTGGTTTTGGGTCGACGAAGTGAATGTTGACGCCGAGCGTGTCTTCGAATGCGGGCGCATCAGCCGCGGGCGACCAGCAGCCGTTGCACTCTCTCGATCGATTGTCAGCAGAAATTGCGAGCGAGAGGAACCGCGAAATAAAGGCAAGCACGAAACGCATCATGATGTAACGCAAACTGTGAATTTGCGATCGTCTCAGCTCTCGATGAAATCCCAAAGCAACAGGCGGGAGTTCGGATCCGCGGGCGTTGCTCCGAGATTGAGCATTCCGCCGGCATTGCCATCCAGGCGCCTTTCGACAGCCACCGTCGCCGCGTAACGGTCGCCGGCATTGATCTCACTGAGAATCCAGCGCTGCGCGTCAGCGTCAGCAACTCTGCTCTGCAGGAGCATCGGCGGTTTCTCAGGCGTCAGCGAAACATCAAACTGATCCAGCGGACAATAGAGACCTTCGCCGCGGCCTTTGATGTAGGCTTCTTTTCTGGTCCAGCAATTGAAAAACGCGCGCGTTCGCAACGAGCGCGGCAGACTTTGAAACTGATCGACTTCAGCCTGAGAGAAAAAATGCGTCGCCACTTCGTCGTTGACGAAATCGGGACGCATGAATTCGATGTCCACGCCGACTTCCCGATCGCGTGTCACCGCAATCAACGCCAGTTGATGAGAATGCGAGAGATTGAAACGAAGACCCGGCGCCGCGGCGTTGCCGGCCAGAAACGGTTTGCCGAATTCACCGGCTTCTAACCTCAGGCGGCCGGGCTTGACTTCAAGATAACGCGCCAGGATCAATCGAAGCGAGGCGCGGGCGGCGCAAAATCGGCGCCGGTCTGATTCAAACTTGAAGCGATCGGCGCGGGTGCGATCTTCCAGAGACAATGCTTCATCGAAGGTCCACGACCACGGCACGTCAAGTCGCGCGCGCCACACGTGCACTTGATTCTGCCAGATGACCGGCTTCAGAGGGCCGGGCTTCCAAGCCTGTTGCGGCGCATCCGCAAGCTGTCCGCTCCGGTCAGCATGCTCAAATAAAGGAGCTACTTCGATCATAGAATCACGCGACGACGGCGAGCCGGGGCCAGACGCGCTTTGAAACGTTTTCTGACAAGATCCGAGCACCGGTCAAAAGCTCCTGGGCGCATGATGACGGCGCCACACTGCCGAGAAACTGCAACACGCGAAATGCAAATACGTTGTGGTCGAACTTCTCCGCGTGACGGCGCAGGACAATTTGGCTCCAGAGCATGCTCTCGAATCTTTCCATCGCTGCAGACAAGGCCAGGCTGTTGGGTCGGTCAAAGAAAACGCCCGTCTTGCCGTCAATCACTGTTTCGGTTGCGCCGCCGGCGTTGTAGGCAATGACCGGGCGACCAGCCGCATTTGCTTCGAGTGGCGCCATGCCAAAATCTTCCTCGCCCGGAAACAACAACGCACGCGCACGCGCCAGATAATAATTCACCACGCCGTCGGGTTGGCGGCCAAGAAATTCAATGCGATCGTCGGCCATCTTTTCGAGCCGCTCGCGGTCCGGGCCGTCGCCGATGATCACCAGACGCCGATTCATCCTCTTGCAGGCGTCGATTGCCAAATCGATTCGTTTATAAGGAATCAGCCGCGAAAGGATCAGATAATAATCTTGAATATCGTTCGACATGTGAAAGCGATTCACATCGATCGGCGGCGGAATTACGTGAGATTCGCGTCCGTACACTTCTTTGATCCGCTGCGCGACGACATGCGAGCTGGTGATGTAGTAGTTCGGTTGACGGGCGGCCCGCAGATCCCACTTGCGCAATCCCCACAACACCATGGGCAGCATCGCGCGCATGCCTTTGCCGAACCCCTCGCGCGAAACGTAGTCCTGATAGCGCCAAACCCAGCGCATAGGCGTGTAACAGTAGCAGACGTGAATCGCGTTGCGCCGGCGATGCACGCCTTTCGCGTAGCCGGAGCTGCTGCTGAAGATCAAATCGTATGCAGAAAGATCGAAGCGCTCGAACGCAAGCGGATAAAGCATGAAGTAATGTCGAAAATGACGGTCGAGACCCGGCAGTTGCTGTATCGCCGAGGTGCGAATGTCTGCCGCTTGCAGGCGCTTGGGTAAGCCCTTCGGCAATGCCGCGGTCGTGTACACCGGCGCCGCTGGAAACGAATCATGAATGGCTTCGACCACGCGCTCAGCGCCGCCCAATTGAATGAAGTAGTCGTGTACCAGTGCGATCTTTGACAAGCTCTTGTCCTCTAGACGACTCGGATTCTTAAACTGCGCGCGACTCGGTTCAGCCGCCGTCCCGGTTCATTTTCCGGCCTGCTGTCTTACGCTGCGCGGGACGCAAGTGCGTCTTTGTAAACACTTGATTGCTGAAGTGCAGATGCAGGAACCATCGAGCCTTCTGCCCGCTCGTCGATGAGCATGAGGTCGCGCTGGACCATTTCTCTCACCAGGTCTGCAAAGCCGTATTCAGGTTTCCATCCGAGTTTGGTGCGTGCCTTTTCGGGATCACCGATAAGCAGTTCGACTTCCGCCGGACGATAGAAAGTCGGATCCTGGATCACGAAATCACGATAATCGAGATTCGCTTCCGCGAACGCCAATTCGCAAAATTCGCGCACCGAGTGCGTTTCATTGGTGGCGACCACAAAGTCGTCGGCTGCGTCCTGTTGCAGCATGAGGTGCATTGCGCGAACGTAATCCTTTGCATGACCCCAATCGCGGCGCGCTTCCAAATTGCCGAGGCGCAGCTCTGAGGCGAGACCTTTCGCAATCTGCGCGACACCCGAGGTGATCTTGCGGGTCACAAATTCGAATCCGCGCCGCGGGCTCTCGTGATTGAAGAGGATGCCGTTGACGCAAAACATGCCATAGGCTTCGCGATAGTTGCGCGTGAGATCGAAACCGGCCACCTTGCTGATGCCGTAAGGCGACCGCGGATGAAACGGCGTCGCTTCCCGCTGCGGCACTTCGCGCACCTTGCCGAACATTTCCGACGAGCCGGCAAAATAGAAACGGCAGTTCGGCTGTAACTCGCGCAGCGCGGCCAGCATGTAGTGCGTGCCGTTGATGTTCGTATTCATTGTCGAGAAACCGTCGGCGAAACTCTCAGCCACGAACGATTGCGCCGCCAGGTGATAGCACTCATCGAATTGATTGCGGCTGAAGATATGAAAGATGCTGGGGTAGCTTTCCAGACTTGCCGCATGCAGCGTCAGGCGATCGACCAGGTGCTCGAGCCGATTGAATCGGCGGCGCGGATCTTCGAGCGCAACGCGGCGTACCAGACCGTGAACTTCATAGCCCAGCGAAAGCAGATGCTCAGCCAGATAACTACCATCCTGGCCGGTTATTCCCGTGATAAGAGCCCTTTTGACCGTCATAATTCGGACACTCCCTCTCTGGTTAAAGAAAGTGAGAAAGGAGGCCGATTTTCAGTCTGTAAGGCCCCAATCATCAAGGTTTTGTCGGTTTTTAGCTCAGGAAGTTCGCGAACATTTGCGAGGCCTCGATAAACCGCGTCTATTTCGGCCAGGAAACGCTGGTGAGAAAAGCGCGCGCCGGCGTCGAGGCGGCCCTGGCGGCCCAGCTTTCGCCGCAGGTCTGAATCGTTCAGCAGACGGCGAAGCGTCTCGATGAGCTGCCGCTGATCGTCTGGCGAAACCAGCAAGCCGCTCTCGCCGTCGCGAATCACTTCGGGAATTCCGTCCACCGCGTTGGCTACCACGGCCGTCTCGCTCGCCATACCTTCGGCCACAGTCAAGCCAAACGGCTCAACCTTCGAATTGACAACCAGGCAATCAAGTCCGCGAACCAATCGAGGAATGTCTCGCCGCTGTCCGAGAAAGCGAACTCGATTCGTCAAAGCGAGAGAGTCAACGGATTGTCTTAAGTTGGCCGCATAATCCTGATCCCGATTGAAGATGGCTTCGCCAATAACCAGCAGCAGTGCTTTCGGACATTCTCCGGCGATGTTGGCGAAGGCATTGATTAACTCGAGCTGGCCTTTCCGCGGCGTCAATTGTCCGATGGTGCCAACAACCAGCTGGTCGTCTTCGATTTCCAATTCATGGCGGATCGCCTGACGCATTTCCGCGTCGGGATAGAAGTGCTGTAAATCGATCCCGTTGTAAACAACGATGTGGGGGACGCGCCGCTTGAACGGGCGCAACAATAGCCCGCGGAACCGATCGGCTACCGCGCGCGAGACGGCCAGAATGGAGTTACGACGCGAACACAGAGCGAATAGCCGAATCGCTGTGCTGAGGACATGCCGCGGTAAAATATCGTGCGTATGCCAAACGATCGGCACTCGGCGGCCAAACGTTGCGACGGACATAACCAGGCCGGCCCTGATGCTGTTTGCGTGAATGATGTCAGGGTCTTCGTCAATGGCGGCGCGGCGCGCGGCGCGACACACCCGCACAAACGACTTCAGGTAATTCCACAAACGATCGGGACGCGAGGTAAAGCGTGCCGATAAAGAATCGATCTCGATGGTTTTGACTTTCCGCGATGCCAGCTCTGCCAACGCTCCTTCGCTCGGACACAACAACACAGGATCGAATCGGCTCCGGTCTAAACCCTGGAGAATCATCAGCAACACGTGCTCGGCTCCGCTGACTCGTCCGGTGTGGTTGTAGAAGAGAATCTTCACGTCGATCGGTCCTTCAGATGGTGATGATCTCGCGTTCTGTTTCATCGTGGGCGCGGCGCGCCTCGGCGCTGGTCCAACCAATCAGAAGCCAGGCAATCGGTGCGACCGCATAAAGAGTAAAAGCCATTCCAAACATGCTGTTGACCACCAGCGCCGCGATCACCGCCGCGACAATGCGTTTAATCGGCGGCCCGTCGCCCGTTGGTGAACCGCGGCGCGCGTTCCACCAGGAGAGGCGAATTGCCCGCCAAAGTATCCAGACAAATAACAACAGCCCGGGAATGCCGCACGAGACCGCGTTTCGGAAAATCGAGCTGTCGATCGGCGGAAGGTCGTAAGCATCGACCGCAAACTTTGATTCGCTGAGCGAACCTGCGCCAATGCCTTCGCCGAGCGGCCGATAGGGAATGACTTGCGTCGCCAAGTATGTCCAGTTCTTCAAACGCTCCTGGAAGCTGCCCTCCTCGGCGGGTTTCAGCACGCCACGTTGAGTGTGCGACAGCACGGTATCGATCGTCTGCGATTCATCCTTGCTCCACATGTCATCGCTCGACGGCGCGGGCATAAACACGATGAGTAAGACGAATGGAATTGCCAAAGCTGTCAGCCTTCCCAAACCGCGCAGCAGTGTTTGCGCTCCCAGCACCACCAGCACAACCAAACCTGCGAGCAGCCCAAACACAGCCGCCCGTTGAGCTGTCAGCGCCACGAACCCGATCAGGACACCGCCGATTGCCAACCACCCGGCACGCGCGATTAGCCGCCGTCGCGCCGCCGAAAACCCGAATGCGATAATCGCGCCAACTTCGACGTAACGCGACCACTCTTCGGCGCTGCTGAAGGTCGCGAGCGCGCGCTCGACTTTACCCTCTGCGATCGAATTGTAGAATTCCGTGTTATCAATCCAATATTGCTCAAACGCGGGATAGCCAAAAACCAATTGATAGATTCCCCAAACGGAAGCGATCAGGCCAACGCAAACAATCAGGCACAGCGTGCGATTGATGAACTTCTCGCTGGCAACCAGCCCGAAGTAAAACCAAAGCAGCGGAATCAGCACGAACATCGCGCCGCCCAATCCAACCACCAGTCCGCCCTGCAACGGATTGAAGATTTCGACAAAGTAGATTGCGCCGAGCACTGAAACACACGATGCCAACGGGGTTGCGCGCAGAATTCCCAGGCGGTGCGTCTTTAACAGCAGCGCAAACGCAAAGATCGTCACAATCGGCGTCAGCAAATGAATTGGATCCTGGCTGCTATATTCGACGATCAGGTATTGCGCGCGCCGCGCGACACCGCGCACAGGTTCGAAGATCATCATCGCGATTAAACTAGCTTCGAGACCGACGAACAGCGGCATGGCCATCAACCAGACCAACGCCGAAAGCATCCCGGTGCGCACCACCTGTCCTCCCGCCGCGACCGCGAACACCGTGAATGCGACCGCCGCCTGAACCGGCACAAACCAACCCCACGTCGAGCGGACTGTCTCGCGTGGCTGTATGTCTATGACGGTTTCCATGATTCGATTAACCAACTGTCGGCCGGCTGATACCAAGCAAGGTGCGCCAATTTGGAATCAAAAGATCGCGTCGCTGCGGACGCAGGCAGTTGGCCCACAAGCGCAGCCGGCGGATCTTCGCAAATCCAAAAAGCGCTATGCCGAGCATCACGGTATAGCCAATTAAAGACGAGATCGCCGCCCCCGTAATGCCCCAGCGTGGCAGCAAGAGGATGAGCGTAACGCCGGTCACCACCGATGCTGAGAACCGCGCGGCCGTGCTGACACCAGGATGGCCGAAGCCCCGCAATCCGCTGATGACGATCGAGCCGCAACTCCAAACTCCCGCCGCGACCAGCAGCCAGCGAAAGGCGCTGGTCGCCGGCACGAAACTCTCACCAAAGAGAATTCGCAAAACGAAGGGCGCACTTAACCAGAGCGGGCCCAGGAACGCGAGGTTAAGATAGATCGAGAGACGCAGGCTGCGGGCAGTTAACAACTCGGCGCGATTGGACGTGTCCGCGGCGGCGACTTCCGGCAACAAAGCATCGGCAATCGCATCAGCCGGCAACGTCGTCATCTCCGAGAGCCGCACCGCTATCACATACAAGCCGATCGCGACGTTCGAAGCCATGCCAACGAGCATCAGCTGGTCCAAACGCAACGTCGTGTAATCTGCGATCACCCCGGGAAAGTCTCGCAGCGAGTAGCTAAGTGAAGTTTTGAATTCGCGCCAGTTCGGCTCCCACGACGGCCGTAATTGATAAAGCACCGCGATCAAAGACAACAGCATCGATGACACCTGCGACACGATCATTGTGACGCAAGCCGTCGTCACCGTGAGACGGCCAGCCATCCAAAGAATTGCGAAGCCCAACCCCTGCACGCCAAAGAAGATCAGCCGCGCAGCCCCGGCCCAGCCAAAACGGCGCGTGCCTTCCAGGAGTCCGCGCATCAGATCGAGAAATAACGCGGCCACAATGTTGACCTGATAGATTCGCACCAGCGTCATGACTTGAGGCGAGCGATTTCCCACCAGATGCGGCACGACCAAATCGGCCAGCGTGACCACGATTAATCCGACGACAATGGTGTAAACAACCGCGTTCGAAAACAGTCGCGAAACGCGCGCCGGTTCCTTCGCCATCCAGTATCGATAAGCCGTCGGCAATCCCGCGCCGGCCAGCATCGCGATCACCGGCGGCCAAAGCACCACGACCACCAGGTCGCCGCGACCCGCCGGGCCCAGCGCACGCGCGCCCACGAGACTGGAGATCATCGTCGCCGCCATGATGCTGGCGTCGGTTAGAAAAATGAGTTTGGCGCTGCGGGCAATCACAGGTTTACTCGAAGATTTCGAAGCCGCAGCGCTAGCTCGCGCCACGGGCCAGAACAATTGCGGGAATCGTGCGAAGCAGGATCGAGGCATCGAGACCCAGAGACCAATGGTCGATGTATTCGAGATCGAGCTGCATCCATTGTTCGAAGGAAAGATTGCTGCGGCCGGAAACTTGCCACAGACACGTCAGGCCAGGCTTCACGCTGAAGCGCCGCTTCTGCCACGCTTCCTCCATGCGCATGGCGTCGCGAACGGACAAAGGCCGCGGACCGACGATGCTCATGTCGCCCAGGAGTACGTTAATCAGTTGCGGCAACTCGTCGATGCTGGTCTTGCGCAGCCAACGGCCCACGCGCGTGATGCGCGGATCGTTTTTGATCTTGAAAATTGGCGTGCCCTGCTTTTCATTCAAGTGCTCGATCTCTTTCATGCGAGCTTCCGCGTCGGTCGTCATCGTGCGGAACTTGATCATGCGAAAACGGCGTTTGTTGAAACCGACGCGTTCCTGGATGAAAAAGATTGGTCCAGCCGAATCAAATTTGATCGCAATCGCAGCGAGGACGAAGACCGGCGCCGCGATGATCAGCAGAACCGTTGACACAAAAAGATCCATCAGCCGTTTGGCTTCGGTGCGCCAACTGAACGGTGGCACGCTGCCGAGCGTGACCACCGGCATCCCATCGAAGTCAACCGACTGCGCACGCGCCAGTTTCTGGGGAAATAGATCGGACAGGACATGCGCGGTGATTCCCTGCTCTTCCAACAATCCCACGGCGCGCTCGATTTGCGAGTAATGCGACTTGATGGGCAAGGCGATCGCGACTTCGTCGATGATCTCGGTCGCCATCAGTCGCGGCAGGTCTTCGATAGTTCCCAGGTGCTTGGCGCCTTCGATGGGCTGACCCGCGTAAGCCAAATCGCTGTCAACATAGCCGAGGATTTTGTAGCCGAGGTCGTGGCGGCGCGTGATGTGTGCCGCGAACGCGCGGCCGCGTGAACCGCCGCCGACGATAACGAGTGATTTGACGTTGTGACCTCGCTCGCGCAAGCGGCGCAGGTTGTAGCGCAGCGCCATGCGCACGCTCGCGATCAGCATGAAGCCAACCATCGCGAAGCCGGCGATGGTTCGGAGTTGAATTGTGGGCCAATGTCCTACTTGCGCGGCAACCAGCAGGGCAACGGAGCAAACTGCGACCGCGCGGGCGATCTCGATCAATTCCTTAGTTAATGATCCGAGTCGATGCGAGGTGTACAGCCCTTGCGCAGCGAACGCGGCGTACCATGACAGCAAGAGCAAGACGCCGAGGATCGCGTTCGCGACCTTCACGCGCTGCGATAAGTAATCGACGACAAAGCTCGGATTCGATGATGGCGAGAAACGAAACACAATCACCACGCCGAGCGACACGAGCAAGAGCGACATGTCGTTCAGCTTGAGACAGAAATCAGAGATTGTTCCGCTACGGCTAATCATCAATTGAGTTCTTACAGTCTCGGCGCCATCAGCGCCATCACGCTCGTGATCTTCATGAATCGTTCCACCTTGGAAAGTTTGTCGCGCGGAACGAAGACCGTGTCGCCCGGGTGCAAAGTGAGATCGTTTTCCAAGTCGCTGGTCTTTTTGATGCTTTTCAAGTTGAGCTGCTTCACTTCGGCCGTGTCGGCGTTGATGTTGTGGAAGACAATGACCTGCGAAGAATTCGCCGTTTCCTTCATTCCACCGGCCAGCATGATCGCCTGGAGCGCCGTAACCCGCTCGCGCATTTCAATTTTTTGGGGCGTATTCACTTCGCCAGCGACCATGACATAGGGCCGCTGGAATTCTTTAAGCAGGACGGTCGCGACTGGATCCTGAAGCCGCGTGCTTGCCTGGCGCAGAATCGCCTGCTTGGTCTGTTCAACGGTAAAGCCGGCGACTTTCAAATCGCCGCCGATCTCCAGCGTGATGTAACCGTCCGGCTGAACCGTGACTGTCTGGTTGAACTCAGGCGAGTAGCGAAACTGCACTTCGAGGACGTCGCCCGGCTGGAGCCGGTAACGATCCTCAGTGACAGTTGTCAGGCGCGGCGGGGTTTGGACTTGAGCGGCGAGTGAAAGCGGAAACGCCAGCAGAACAATCGCAAGTAGTAAGTATTTCATCGGCACTCCTATCAATCGCCCTCTTCCTGCCAGAGGGTTAGGGTGACGAATTAGCGGGCAACTAGACCCTCACCCTAACCCTCTCTCAGAGGGAGAGGGAATAATCAAAGCCTCTTGTAAAGCCACTCCGGCACGGGATATCGACGCTTGTTCAAAACAAATCCGAGAAACTTGCCACCGGCGGTTTCGATCATCCTTTGCGAGTTAAGAATCTCGTCACGGCGGGACTCGCCGGCGTTGACGACAATGACAACGCCATCGACGCTGGAACCCAGCAGCGCAGCGTCGGTCGAGTTCGTCACTGACCCGCAGTCAATCAAAATGTTGTCGAAGCTTACCCGGAGCGCATCGACCGCTCCCAACCCGGTCTCGATTTCTTCGCCGTCCTGCGGAAGCCGCATCAGAAAAGCTCTCTTCGATATTTCCACGTCTTCACGCGCGTTGCGTCTCTTCGATTTCTGCGCCGGCAACATCCACAGATTTTCGATGTTCGTCGGGTGACAGTTCCCGGGCATCTGCAGGTAATCCTCGACTCCCAGCGCCTGCAATTTCTTCGAATCGATCACCAGCGTCCGGCGTGCTGTATGCCGGGCCAATTCGACCGCGAACAGTTGGGCCACCTTCGCCGCGCCATCACCCGCTGAGGCTGAAGTAAACGCGAGCGCCGCGCCGGCGCGCAGGTTATGCGAACCATTCTGCAGACTCGCTAACAGCAGTTGCAGGTTGTGTTGCTTGTAGCCACTATTCTCCATTCGGAGTGGCGGCATTGAAGCCCCGGCGACAATTTGTTCCTCGATTTGCATCGCTTTAAGTTAACAAGCGCGTTTGCGTCTGCGGTTCGATTACCTGGCTCGCACGCATGTTACGCAGCAGTATGCGGCGGCTCTTCTCGGGCACCGTCGCCAGCACCATCGCACCAGTGAGCGCTTCCAATTGACGGGGCGTATAGACCGCGTCGCTCAACATCTCGGCTGAGAACACACTGCCTAAGCTGAGCGCGCCCGCAAGAAAAAGCCCCAACAAGAAATTGACCGGCCGATTCGGCGAGGAAGGAAGCTGCGGCACCGTGGCGGCCTCGGCGATCGAGACGTTGGTAATCTTCTGACGATCCAATTCATCGGCAATGCGCGCTTCTTCGCGCTTCTTGGCGTACAGCTGATAATTGTCTTCCGCTTCTTTCTTCTCGCGCTCCAGATCGTCGTGCTTCGTGGTATTGCCTTCGAGCTTCTGCAAAGATGCATCGTACTGCTGCAACTGTCCGGCGAGTGTGTCTCTCCGAGCTTTGGCGCCCGCCTGGTCCAGACGCGCGCGCGACAACTCAGTCTCAAGCGTCTGTCGCAGCGGATTCAAATCGGTAGCTTCTTCAACTGAAGTTTTTTGTTCGGCCCTATCCAAAGCGTCCTGGGTTGTTTTGATTTGCGCATCAACCTCGCGCACCAGGCGATCGTCCGGACGATATTTGGTCAACAACTGGGTCCGTTTATTTTGCAGCTCAACCATCATCGTGTTGAGACGTTCGGCGGAATATTGATTTGGCAGCTGAGTACTGCGCGCGATAACGCGCTTCGGTATCGTGGTCAGTTGTTGTTCGACGCGGGCAATGCGGTTAGTCGCTTCGTTATAAGCCGCGTCGGCATCCAACATCTTCGTCTTGGCTTCCGCAGTTTTTTGCAGCGTCAACTCCTTCTGCTGGCTGAGCACGACCAAGTTGTTCTGCTGTTGAAAATCGGTAAGCCTTTGTTCCGATTGTTTCAGTTGGCTTTCGTACTCGTCGGCCTTGTCTTTGAAAAAATCCGACGCGCCGGTTGGGTGGTTCAGTTTGAGATGTTTCTCGAGGTAAAGGTCGGCGAGTCTCTTCAACACTGCGGCCGCGAGTTGCGGCGAGTTCGAGGTGTAGTCAACGGTGATGATGTTCGCC
>CBFHBI010000008.1:0-14321 GCA_965653755.1 uncultured Blastocatellia bacterium | reverse complement strand
GACATCGATTGTGCCGGATGCGCTCAAGGCGACGCCGCGATTTGAATTCAAAGTGAAAGTCGCCGTCGTAACAAGTGTGCCGCCGCCGCAAGTTAATTGACCAGCAGTCGCGCTGCCGGGTGCTGCTCCCAAATTGTTATCCGCAGCGATGCTGATCGAGCCGGCGTTGATTGTCGTCGCGCCAGTGAAAGTGTTGGCGCCTGAAAGAAGTAACGTGCCGGCGCTGGTCTTTGTCAATCCTCCTGAACCCGCTGCAATTCCACCGTAAGTCAGCGTAGTGCTCGCGGCGACATCGATCGTGGCCGTCGAATTGAAAGCGACGCCCCGATTTGAATTGAGCGTAAACGTAGCTGTCGTCGCCAAGGTGCCTCCGCCGAAAGTTAATTTTCCCGCCGTCGCGCTACCTGGTGCCGTGCCGAGATTGTTGTCGCCGCTGATGCTCAATGTGCCGGCATTGATCGTCGTATTGCCGGTAAAGGTATTCGTTCCCGAAAGCGTCAACGTACCCGTGCCCGTTTTGGTTATCGACAGTGTGCCCGCCGAATTTTGAATCACGCCAGAAAAGGTGCTGCTGACGTTGTTCCCGCCGAAGGTCAACGTCGGCGTAGTCGAACTCGCGCTATTATCGACAACACTGCTGCCGGCGCCGCTGTTTGAAAGTCCGTTAATCGTTTCGCTGAAGCCGCCGAGATCAAAAGTCGCAGTACCGCTCGACGGATTCATTACCACATCGCCTTTGCCCGCGCCGTCGGGAATTACATTCGCGGCAGCCAGTTTCAGCGTTCCCGCGCTGATTGTCGTGTTGCCGCTGAAAGTATTCGCGCCCGAAAGCGTTAACGTTCCCGATCCGGTTTTCGTCAATGCGCCGGTGTTGCTGATCACGCCGCTGATGGTCGTGTTGCCTGCGCCTGCCGCAGTCAGCGCGAAGGTCGCGTTATCAATATTGCCGCTAAGAGTTAGCGCTCCGCTCGTCGAACCGATCGTTGAGGCGCTGCCCAGAGTAATTGTGCCCGACCAACTGTTTGTGCCACTGACGTTTTCGATCGCGCCCGCGCCACTCACGCCTGCGCCGTTCAACGTCAACGGTTCAGCGCCGACGGCGATGCCGTTTTGCAATTGCAGCGATGCGTTATTGTCGACCGTGGTCCCGCTGCTGGTGGCGCCCAGCGCGGAAGCGTTCCGAATGTTGAGCACGCCTGCAGCACCTTCAGTCGTCCCACTGTAGGTGTTAGTGCCGCCGAGTATGAGCGTCCCCGTGCTGGTCTTCGTCAATGAATTCGATCCGGCGATGATGCCGTTGTAAGTAAGCGTCGTGCTCGCAGCGACGTCGATCGTAGCCGCTGACGAAAACGCAATGCCTCGATTCGGATCGAGCGTGAATGTTGCGGTCGTCGCCAGCGTGCCGCCGTTGAAAGTTAGCGGGCCTGCTGTCGGGCTGCCCGGCGCAGTCCCGAGATTGTTGTCGGCACTGATGCTAAGCGTACCGGCGTTGATGGTCGTCGCGCCGTTAAAGCTGTTCGCGCCGCTCAGAACTAACTTACCGCTCGTGCCATCTTTCGTCAGGCCGCCGGCGCCGCTCAAGATGCTGCTGATCGTCAACGTTTCCGCGGCGTTCGTCACACTGAAGCTCCGTGTGGCTGACATTGAGATATTCAGACTAATCGTGTTCGACCCCGATGAGTTCGTGTCACTCAAGTTTCCGGCGCCGAGCGCGATCGAGTTGCCCGCGAGTGTGTATCCGTTGCCGGAGATCGTGATCGAATTGAAGCTTGTGCCGGCCGTGATGTCGTTGGAAGTAGAAAGATTCGCAGCGCCGCTGGGAAAAATCAGGTCGTCACCGGCAACCGGCGCCAGCCCACCTAGTCCCGACCAGTTACCACCATTGGACCAAAGGTTGTTCACCGCGCCGGTCCACGTCGCGGTCGTGCTGGCTTCGCCTACTTGAAAATCACCGAAGGTGGTAACGCCGGTAGCTTGCGTGCTCGTAGTCGTGCGCGTGCCAACCGTCGGATATGACCAAGTGGAAGAAGCGAAGCGACCGACAATGAAATTGCTCGTGTTCGCGCCTGAATCCAGATCGCCGGAAACAAAATTTAGCGTCACGCTAAAGTTGGTGAAAGTGATGCCGCTGTTGGTCAATGTCCAGTAGCGATTCGCGGTCTTCGCGGAATTAATCGCCGAGCTGCTGATGTTTGGATGATCGCCGGCGGTTGTGCTTGCGGTCAGGTCACCTGCGACAGAAACACTCGCGAACGCAACCGTGACCGGGGTGTAGTTACTGGCGTCGCCTATCTCAAATGTCTTGCTGGTCGCGCCGGTGGCAATGAACTTCTTGAAATTGCCGACGACGTGACCGCTCGTGCGTGAAACCGTTCCAGTTGAAGTGATGTAGAGCGAATTTGCGTTGGTCGTAACCGTGCCGCTGGTGAAGGTCATCGTGCCTCCGACATTCACGTTGCCGGCGAGTGTGACGCCACTCGCATTACTGATCGTGAGGTTGTTGTACATCACGCTACCCGTAAAGATCGGTGAAAGTGCGGTGACGGTCTGCGGGCTGCTGCCGTTGTAAGCCACCGTGCTGCCTGTAGTTACAATGCCGCCAGTAGTGAAGGTCGCCGTGTCACTGAGCGATCCAGCCACGCCGATCGTGCCGCTGTTGGTGAGCGTGACGTTGTTAGTTGTTCGGGCCGCGCTGATTGTCAGGTTACCGTAATTTTGTGCGGCGATCGTTTGCGCGCCGGTGCCGCTGTAGTCAACCGTGCTGCTGGGGCCGAGACTCACCGTGCCGAATCCCGTAGGAAAAGCGCTGGTCGTCCCCGCAACTTTGAACGTCGCGCCGTTTACCACTTCGAGAGTCTTCGTCGCGTTGCCGGCGATCGCGAATCCGCCGTTGTTGAATGTTCCGCTCTGAATTCGCAGATCGCCGGTGACGTTCGAGGTTGTGATGGCCGCGCTCAACGTAGCGCCGGTGCCGCTCGTGTTGTTCGTGTAAAGATTGAAATATGCGCCAGCGCTGAAGTAGTTGATCGTCTGCGCGGCGGTATCGGCGTAGTTGAAGATGCTGCCGCTGGTACCCGCCGTCAGCGTTGATGAAAGTGCCGGCACCGTCAACGCGCCTTTCAGATTTAAGGTTCCGGCGCCGCCTGACATATCGATCACTTTGGTCGCAGCCGCCGAAGCGACGAAGGTAATCCCGCCATTAGCATTCAAGGTTCCGCTGGTGATGACGATCTTGCCGACTCGTGTGGTGGTTGTGCTGCTTCCAGCGAATGTAATTAACCCTGAGACTGTCGCGGTCGCCGCATTGATGTTCCAGGCCGTCGTAACTGCGGCAGTGGGCTGATTGATCGTCACCGCGCCGCTGATTGTAAACGTCGTCCCGTTGGCTTGCGTCAGAGAACTGGCAGTGGCGCTCGCGGTGAAGCTGAAACTCGTGGCGCTGTTGCTATTGTTCATCGTGTAACTGGCGCCGGACGCAATCGCTAATGTCGGAAAGCTGGTGCTGCCCGTGCCGCCGATTGTTTGGCCCGCGCCGGTGAAGGTCACCGTGTTCGCACCGCCGCTGAGCGTGCCGCCGTTGTTGGTCCAACTGCCGGCGACTGAGATACTGCCGCCGAGAGTTACGGCGCCGCTGGAATTAATTTGCACGTTCGCAAAGGTGATTGCCGTCGTCGGAGTGATGGTCGCGGTGCCGGTAAACACTGCAGTCGAGCCGGCTGTCCAGGTTACGGCCGCAGTGTTCACGGTGTAATTGCCGCCGAAGGTGATGACACTTCCGCTTACTTCGCTGAGGACGGTGTTGCCGTCAGTGAAGCCGCCGTTGAAATTGATTGTGCCGGTGCTGGTGTCATTGATCGCTGCATTCGTCGTCGTTAACGAAACAGCGGAATTGAAGTTAATGGTGCCAGTCGAGACTGAAATTGTCTGCGTGTTTGTTGCGGCCATGCTCACCGTTCCGGCGACGGTTAGCGTATTCGCGCCTACAGCTAGGGTCATGTTAACTAATTTGCCGTTAGGATTAATCGAAAGATTTCCGGTTGTGCCGCTAATCGTCAAGCTGCCGCTGGCGATGGTGAGCGTGGTCGCCGTGGCGGTTGCATTTCCAATCGTCAGCGATCCGCAGACGGCTGCTGAATTGATCGACAGATTGATGCCGGAATTGATAACCGCATCTTCGGCCGCTGTGGGCACGTGACCCAAACTCCAGGTTGCAGCTTCCCAGGTCGTGCCGGCGGATGCAGTATTGGTCGCGGCTTCTGCCGCAGCAGCGCAGACCAGCATCACGAGAAGCGAAGTCAGCAGGACCACGCTTTCAGTCAGTAGCTTCTGAAATCGGAATCTGCTGAGGGGGATCATCAGTGATTGGCGTTAGGAGCCAGCTTCGATTTGCTCTCTTCTCCGGCAAGTCCCGTCTTCGACGTGCCGAACAGATCGAAAAGATTCGAGAGCTTGGATGTGATTGTAAAGTAAAAACCGCGATGCGTCGGCAGTCCATTCGCAATTACACCAGGCTCTGTCGCCGCGGTGAAATTATAACCGCCGCCCAGCCTTAAATCGGGCATCAGCCAGAAGCCGCCTTCGGTGGCATAAGTCGTGCGCATCGTTCCTGACGACGGTTGATACAGGAATCGCGACTCAATGGCCCAGTCGATTCGCTTGGTCACGAGATACTGCGCGCGTCCCTGAGTCAAATACGACAGCGACGAGATGAAGGGCAGATCGGGCTGTCCGTTCGCGCTGAATTGCAAAGCAAAGTGGCCATAGAGTTCCAAACGTTTGGTTAATTGATCGTAGCCATCGGCGGCCAGCGAATCCAGTCGGTCGCGTGTCGCAATCGTGCTGCCCCCGCTCTGCTGCGTCGCGCGATGCGTATAACTGAAGAGCAGTCCGGTGCGATCCGATTCGACGGGACGAAACGCCAGCGCAGCCATTCCTTCCATCGATTCGTTCGATTTGCCGGCGACTGACCCGTGCGAGAATTGGAAACGCGATAACGCCGTTACTCCTTCGGCCAACTTTCCGGCCGCGCCGATCGCCAACAATTGGCCCACGCCGCCGCGGTCGCGGTATTCATAACGCGCCGAAGCGCGGAAATCGGAATTAGGCTGCCATCCGAAACCGACGGGGCCGCTGTTGAAGCTTTGGTTTGGACCCAGCAGATGAAAGCCGCGCTCGAAACCCAATTCGACAGAAAGTTGTTTCGTTAACGGCAGGCGATTTTGCAGACCGACGACGGCGAAACTATCTGTGCCGTTGATTGCATTTTCTAATTGATAGCGGCCGGTCATCGAAGTGTATTTCCCAAATTTTGTTTCGACGCCGAACGCAGTTTCACGCCGCGAGCCTGCGCCGGCAAAACCATTGCCGGTGAAATCGGCAATCGGCACGATGGGCGCCGCGGCAAACCTTTGCGTGAAGAATAATTTCGTCAACGCGCTCAATTGATAGGTAGCGCCGAGGGACGTCTGCGTGGGATAAGTCGGATCGGACTCGCTCAGGTTCTGCTCGCGCTTGATATTGAAGTGCAGCTTGTCAGTCGCTTTCACCTCAGCGCCGATTGTCACGAGGTTCGAATCGGTGGTCTTGTCGTTGAGGTTGACATTCAGCGCCCGATGATCGAAACCGAAGTGCAGCTTCACCCGTTCGCGAATTGTCTCGTCCAGCGCCGCCGACAAAGTCAAGCGACTGTTATTCACATTCACCGTTCTGTTGCGCTCGTCGGTGACACCGAAGTGCAGCACGAAGTGCTTGCCCGGCTTCATTTCAACCGTGACTTCGCCACGCCGCGCGCCCGGCGTGACCGTACCGCCGAACGGATTGAAGAAATGCTCGGACGTGTTGAGGTAACGCGCCTTCAGCGTCGAGCCGAAGAAGGGCAACGGCTGCGCAATTGTCAATTGGTAAGCAGTGCCGTCGTGACGTTCGCCGCCGGGAGTGTTGATGTTTCCGCTGCCGAGCACTTCGCCCTGGCTGGTGGCCCACGCGAGTTGCAATGCCCCGCGCAGCGGCAGGCTCTTTTCGATATCAACTCCGCCGATAAAGAAGTCGGGGTTGTTTGCGTCGCGTTGCAGAGCCGCTGACAGACCCAGTTTTAATCCAATGCTCTTAAAATTCTTCCGCGCCCGCGCCGTGTAAACCGCGGCACTCATGTTCGTTGCCCGATGTTCGTAAGTGACGACAATCTGGGTGAGATTCAGAACTTGATCGAACGTCGAAATGTAGCGCAGCAAGAAAAGCCGGCCGTCCGACGGATCAAGGTTGTAATCAACCGATCGCGCCAACGTTTCGCGCGAGAGAATGACCTCCGGGTTGCGACGGTCGCGCGTTTCGAGCACCACCGTTTCCGAACCAGGCAGGATTTCGGCATTCGACAATTGAATCAATCCGAGCGTGCCCGCTGGAAATACGTCGCGCGCAAACGCAGTGTCCGGCCGCGCGCCGGTAACGCTGATGAAATCGCCGTTTGAATTTTCGACATGCAGCTTGACGCCGGTCAGCTTGCGCGCATAAGCGGCCAGCGGCGCGTCCATGTCCGTTTCGTAATCGCCAAACATCGCGAACGATCGCTTGTGATCGATGCGGGCATAGACTTTCGAATTCGAGGCCGCCGCTTCAAAGCGCGTCGAGGAATCGCCGAACAGCGGATAGACGCGGTCGAGCGGATCGAGTTGGAACAGACGGTCGCGGCCTGCGGTGCGATTGATGGGACGCTGCGTATCGTAGGACAGCGTCAACATGTTGTTGCCGAAGAAGCGGCCGCTGTAGAAGACACTGAGACGGCTGCGATAGTGACCCTGTTCGTCGCGCAGAGCTACTTCGGGAATGCTGTTGCCGAAACTCATCTCGGCAAAACCGACGAGGATTGGACGCCGCATTTCGGAAGTGATGCGAACGTGATCTTCAGCTTCGAATTCGGCGGTCTGCACGTGAATGCGCGCGTCGCCCGGCGCGCCCGCGCCGATCAATTTCAATACAGCCTCGCCGTTCTCGAGCTGCACTACGAGTTGACCGCCCGTCTTCGTCCGCTGCTCACGAGAATTGGCCACCGCCGTTGATTGCGGCGCCGAAGTTTCTGCCGGCTTATCATTCAAAAGCGTCAGTTGGCCGAGCGAACTCTCTACGCCCACTTGTCCGTCGAGTGCAGGGTTGTTCCATTGATCGAAAGCCTTGACGCGAATAGTCGTCGCATCGCTGCCGCCGCTTTGAATCTCGTTTCGTTCAGAGACGATCTGCAGGCGCTTCACGGGACCGCGGCCCATCACAACTATGTCCTGCGATTTTCCGGCGGCGCCCTGCGGCCCGATGGCCGTCGCGCGCATCGCGTTTGGACCCGGTTGCAGATTGATTCCTACGAACGTGAACGTGGCGACCTGGTTTTTGTGATCCAAACTGCGGACACCGATGTTCTTGTCTGAGATTTCAGCGCCGTTTACCTGGAGCTTAGCGGTCCAATCGATGGCCGTGCGCACTTCGATTTGCGCGCCCGGCGTCATTGAAACGGAATTGGGCGCGGGCGAAAGAATTCTTACGTCGCCGACAGCGACGGGCTCGATGGTGTCGGTGGCCGCGATCTCTTAAGTGCCCGGAATCTTCGCCTGAGTGGACTGTGTCTTTGATCCATCTCCTGACGAAGATGGTGCCGATCCGGTCGCGGGACTCGATGAAGGATTGGGAGAAGGCGACGTGGATTGATCGAGTTGAGTCTTCGTCGAATCGGATGCGGACGGTTTCAATTTCTTCAGCGCGAAGTTTTGCCGCAAAAGCGCTCCGCCGCCGACCGGTGTGCGCAGCAAGCGAGTCCAACCTTTGCCCGACTCACGGCCGGAATCGGTCAAGACATAACCCGGCGGCAGGCTCACGGGATCGAGTGAAATAACTTGTGAGCCGTCGCCCAATGACGGGAAGTTGTACAGACCGGCGGAATCGGTAATCACCGATTGCCCGTTGCTCAAATAAAGACGCACGCCAGGCATGGGCCGATCGCCGTCGTCGAATTGGCCGTTGCCGTTGTTGTCCACGAACACGCGGCCGACCATGACTTGTTGCGTTGAAAAGACTCCGGCGGAAACTCGCACGATGGCGCTGGCCGTCGCGCTGACGGTTGTCTCGCCCGAAGGAAAGGTGCCTTTCGCCACGGCGGTGTTGGCTTGATCGCCGGTGCGGGCGTTGACGCCGATGCGTACGCGGTAGAGCAAGTGCGCGGTGGCGCTGTGGTCTATCTCAGGAATGCGGAATTGCAGTTCGCTGTCAGTGGCTTGTGGCTGAATCGGTTGTGCGGGCGCGCTGCCGGCGCTCAACAGGGCCGAGCCATCGGCGTAATGAAATGATTGCGGCAGATGATCGCTGACGATCACATCATGTACGTCGGCAGACGTGGGATTATGCACTTCAATTCGATAGCTGACGATGTCGCCGATTACCGCTTGCGCATGATCGACGGACTTGACGATTTGAAAACCCGTGGGATCGAACATGGGCCCTTTCATTACCAGCGCTGCGAGATCGTTCAGCGCCACGTCCTGGTGCACGAGATCGAAACCACCGGCGACGGCGAGCGCCTGATTGTCGAGCGCGTGGGCCGTAACCGTGAATAGACCTGGACTGGAGTTGCGAATACTGAGCTGGATCTGTCGATCCAGATAACCGTTCGCCGTGGCCTTGAGAAAATAGGTGTTGGTCGCATTCGGATCGTCAACATGCGTTGGCAGCGTGAAACTGAAATGTCCCTGGCTGTCGCTCACGAACGGGTTCTGATTCTTTTCGTTCGGCGTGAAACCTGCATCGGGCGGCAAGACCACAAGCGTGCCACTTTGATCAGTCGCAATTTCAACGTGTGCGCCTGAGATTGGGGCCTCTGCGCCGGCGCGCCCGGCGAACACGACGCCGAACGGATCGATAATGGCGACCGCGCGAGCACTTACAATCGGCGACACATTGTCGGCGACGACGTTTGCCGTATTAACCAAACCGGTGCCGCCCGGCGCTGCGCCACTCACGTGACAACGAAAGCTCAGACGATAAACGTCGCCGGGATTTACCAGCGCTAGTTGAACTTTGATCTCGCCGTTTTGAACCGATGCTTCGTCGCCGTCAACTGCATCTGAGAGAGTTCGATCGTTGAGTTGAATTGAACCTGGCGAGTATTCGATCGATGCGGGTGGCCGGTCCTGGATCAAGACATTTCGCGCCGGCGTGTCGCCGCTGTTCTTGAAAGCGATGGTGTAGCTGAAATCTCCGGAACGATTGACGACTGTTTGCGCCAGCCCGTTAATCAGTTTGCTCGGTCCGTGATCGGGATCGTTTGGATCTGTCAGGCGGGCTCCCAAACCTACGGCGTTGATGATTGTGCCGCTGTCTTCGCCGTGGCCGTTGAGCGCGCTGGTCGAATTTGAACGCGCAGTCAAAACCAAAGTCAGCACCGAATGCGGCGCTACGTCGTTGGTGTCGATCACGGCGAGCACGCCGATACACTTGTCGGGTTGCAACTGCGGCGTGGCGGTTTGATTGATGGTAACGAGCGGATCGCCGGCGCTGACCGTAGCACTCGCGTCGGTGTCGAAATAGAGCGCATTGACGGTCGCCGGCGACGTCAGATCGAATTTGCTAATCGAAAAAGTGTTAGGGGTGTTGCCGCCGTTGCAAATGCGGAATTGGCGCGTGACTTGATCGTGCGGCGCCACTGTGGCCGACGATGCTGTTTCGTCCGGCGTGACTACCACGCTGGCAACCGCGAGGACTGTGATCGTCAGCGTCTCCGAAGCCGTGGTGTAGGTCGTGCCAGTCGAATCGCTGTAGCTGGCCTCGGCACGAATACTAATCTGTGTGCCGGCATCAGTCGTGCCGTCAACGGTGCGCGCGGTTAACGCGGTCGTGATCGCCAGAAATAGCGCGAGCACTTTGGCGGTAGCCCTGATTTTCGCAATGCCTGACGTGAGCATATTGAGGACCGTTGGTTTCGCGGGGCAGAAACTCTAAATGTGGCTCAGACTTCAGTCCGTGTAGCGCACACAGACTGAAGTCTGAAGGAAATCACAGAATCGGAAACTTCCGCCTGTGTGTGGTTAGTTGATTGAACGCTTGAACGTGAACGTTGCGGACGCGCCGGCCGCCAGGGTGGCGATGGTGTCCGTATATTTCGTGGCGCTCACAGTGACGACGGTGCCGCTGCCGGAATCTGAAGGCGTGCCGCTGTTCGTCGTGTACGTTCCCCAGGTGTTCGAGCCGGCCAAACCGTCTTCCGTAATGACCAAGTTTGACGCAGACAGCTTCACGCAGTTGGCATCGCCATTCGACGATGAAATGTTGGTGTAGGTGATCGTAAATGTAATCACCGCACCCGGAACCGGATCGGTCGCGCCGCCGACGCCGGTCGAGTTGGCCACACTCGAACCTTTGTCGAGCTGAACAAAGCCGGTGTAGAGGCGATCGATCGTTTTATTATTCGCCGACGTCGTGTTGCCGGACGTGACTCGAATGATCGTGTCGTACCCGGTGAGCACCGTCTTGCCGGAAGGTTCAGTGATGCGGACGTTGATATTCGCCGAAGAGGCGAAAGCAATCGCCAGCGAGACCGAACCGCCGCCGGAAACCGTGGTGTAGCTGGTGCCGCCGTTAGTCGAAACTTCGACGGTGAAGCCGCTCGGTACGGTCGGAGCATCGATCGTGAACGTGTCGTTCGCGTTGCCGGTGTTTTGGATCGTGTTGACATATACCAACTGACCCGATGCCGTAGTAACGCCTCCCGGCGGCACGTTGGCGATACCAGTGTTGACGCTCTTGTTCGTGTAATCGTCGTTCTGATCGGTTGGGCCAGTTGCGCCGGCAGCGCCGCTCGGTCCAATCAACACAGCGCCGACCTGAGTCAGCGTCGTCCGTTGAATCACACCATGTCCAGCGCCGGCAGTGTAGCCTTCATCGAAGTTGGCGTTGCCATCGCCATTGTTCGGCGTGGTGTCACCCGATTGATCGGTGATGCTGGCGTTGAGGCTGTTCTTACCGAACACGTCGCCAATCTCGTCGATCGGATTAGAAGCGTTGATGCCGGTGTTCACGGTTACGACTTCATTGATCGAGGAAGCACAGCTCGATTGGGTCAACGTTGCGCCGACCGGGAAAGCAATCCGGGTCGTGTTTGACAGAGGCGCGGGGGCGGTCGATGACCACGTGGCCGACAACGGAGCCGTGGAGAGTGCGCTGGTTGTGTACAGCGTGCCCGCCGGGAAGCTCTGGCCGGACTTGAGCACAGTGTTCGCCGGGTTCGGCGCGATGATGTAAACCTGCGTCGAGCCATTCAGCGTCACGCCGGCCACGTCGCGCAGACCAGTGTTGCATGCTTGCCACGTGTAAGTGATATCAGAGCCGAGGTTGACGGGGCCCGCAGGCGCGGTCAACGTCAGCTTGAGCAAAGCGTCGTCGACAACTGAGGCAGAGATGTCGCCCTTGGCTTCGCGCTGGCCATTTACCGAGGAAGTCGAAACAGTGCGAACTTCATGCGTCGAAGGTGCGGCCACCGGCTGATTATCATATGACGGAGCACCAGTCGTGGTATCGCCCAGCGTAACCTGAACAGTTTGACCACTAGTCGCGCCGGCATTGACGCTGACTTCGACTAACACGTGTATCGATGCATTCTGGGCAATCGCTCCGGAATCGACCGCGGCGCCCATCAATGAGGTGTCCGTCCCTCCATCGATTACGCCGTTGTTGTTTACGTCAATCACCATATTGGTGATCGCACCCGGGCCACTCACCACGGCACTGGCGCCGCTCGCGAGAAAGTGCACCTGGTCCGAAAAGTTTCCCGTATTCGTCACGGTGAAATTAAAGATGACGCTGGTTTGGCCGGCAACGACCGTAGGATTGCTGCCTGCGTCTGGCGTGATGGCCAAACCAGAAACGTTTGACACGGTGACAGTCACCGTGTTTGAAACGGATGAGTAACTGTTAGTGCCGTCAGAATAAGTGGCGCTGGCTTGGTTCGTAATTGCTGTGCCGCCAGGCGTCTGCGCAATCACATGCGCAGCCAGCGCGGCGATGATCGCGATGGCGAGCAGCAGTCGAGCGAACGCGCTCGTGCTCAGAAATGTTCGTGGGTTTTTCATAATGTCCTCTTCAATATTTGGGGGAAAAGGAAGGAATGCCGTGAGGCGTTACTTCACACGTACCTGGTAGGAAGCAGAGAGCTTGCCGCCCTGGGCCAAGGGATCAGCCCACTCGTAACGTACGTCGGTGTAGAGCGAAACTGGGGCAGGGACGCGCTTCATCGAGCCGTCGGCTTGCTTCTCTTCGATCATTGGTTGCGGTGCGTAAGTCTTGCCGCCATCAATGCTGTAAACAGCATTCGCACCGTCGGCCTTCGCGCTGCCCGCAACGAACTCAGTGCCGCGTGGAATGTGACCGACCGCTTTGTAACTAAGAGCCGGCGCATTGCCGTCGTTCTCAGAGGTCATCGTCCAATCCAAAATTTCTCCGGGATTGACGACGGTTGATTTTTCCAGCGGCAGGTTCGCAGACTCGCGTTTGACGGAACCTGATAGCTGCACCTTCACATCCGGACGCAGCGCGCTGGCCAGCATGAAATGTTTCTGCGCAAAAGCGCCCGCGCCTAACATAAATAACGCGAACGTCGCAGCACTAATCGCGGCAAACTTTTTCTTTGACTTCAACATTCTTTTGATCTCCTTAGAGGATTCGGATTTTCGCTATTCGGTTTTATGAGACTTGTGAAGCTTCCCGGCTTGTTCGACTGATTGGTGATCGGGTGGGAGTACAATCAACCGCTGCCCATTTAACAATCAGCGTGCCGTGGGGCGAACGATTTTCTTGAAGCGGCGTAACCTTGGAAATGAGAAGGGTTGTCGGGATTAGTGACGAGATTTCGCCGACACTGTTTTGTGTAGGGTTGGCGACAAACCTGCTGACGTTTTGTCAGTCGGCTGACACTTTGTCAGGCGTGACGAACGGTATTGACTTCCCTCGCGCGACCCAGTATAAGGCTCGCGATTCAGTCAAGTTTCCACGTTCTTCAAACTAAGAAACTCCCCGACTTTCGTTTCTTAGGCCCGCTCAAAAGGAGATCGTCCATGTCCTCCAAGTCTCGGCGACCTTTCCGTCGCAGTCGTCTATTCAACAGTTGTTTGTGCGCCGCGCTGCTGCTTGCGGCCTTCGTCGGCTTTGCACACCAGACGCATGAGGCTCATGCAGAGTTCGGCGCGCCCGGCTTCGCCAACTCGAATAAAGCTTTGAAGCCAGCGTCTGATGCTGAGGTGACGAGCAAGGTTCGGTTGCGCGAAAGTTACGGCAGACTGCCGCTCAGCTTCGAAGCCAATCAAGGTCAGGCCGACCGCGCGGTGCAATTTCTTTCTCGCGGGAGTGGCTATGACCTCTTCCTGACCTCGAGGGAAGCAGTGCTGCGGGTAGGAATGGCAGAGCAACGATCTCCGAACAAACGGGGCCAAGGACTCGATCCCCGCGCTGACAAACGGCGACCGCTGAAGTCGTCAGTGCTGCGCATGAAGTTTGCGGGCGCGAATCCGGCGCCACAAGTGTCAGGCGTCGACCAGTTGCCCGGCAAGAGCAACTACTTTATTGGCAACGATCCCGCGAAGTGGCGCACGAGCGTTCCCAACTACGCCAAGGTCAAGTACGAGCAGATCTACCCCGGCGTCGATCTGACCTTGTACGGCAATCAACGCCAGCTCGAGTACGACTTTGTGGTCGCGTCTGGCGCTAATCCGCACAACATCCGGCTTGCTTTTTCCGGCGCGCAGGAAATGCATTTGGACGCTGACGGCAATCTCGTGCTGCGCAGCAAAGGTGGGGAAGTAATTCAGCACAAGCCTGTCATCTATCAGCAGCGCAATGGCGAGCGCCAAACGATAGACGGCCGCTACGTCATGAAGGGCAGAAAGCAGATCGGCTTTGAGATTGCTGAATACGATGCAAGTCTGCCGTTGGTCATTGACCCGGCACTGAGTTATTCAACCTTTCTTGGCGGTAGCTCTGATCAACGGTCAACCGGCATTGCCGTGGACTCCGGTGGAAATGCGTATGTCACCGGCTTTACATCTTCGATCAATTTCCCGATTACGCCCGGCGCTTACCAGACAACCCTCGCGGGTGGGCCGATAAATCACTATGACTACTTCATCACGAAACTCAATCCGGCTGGCTCAGCCCTGGTTTATTCGACCTACCTCGGCGGCACCGACGAAGAGTCGAACGTCGGCGGCGGCATCGCTGTGGACGCGTTGGGAAATGCTTACGTAACAGGCGGGACACGATCGACCGACTTTCCCGTCACCCGCGGCGCTTTCCAGACG
>CBFHBI010000007.1:0-14677 GCA_965653755.1 uncultured Blastocatellia bacterium | reverse complement strand
ATTGCCGCCTTCGAGGGACCAGACGACCAGTTCGTAGCGAGTCTTCTTCAGTTCAGCGACCTCGCTTTGCTTCTCTTGAATCTGGTTGGTGATCGAAGGAATTTTATCGAGTGCCGCGCCGTTCAATGACTTCGAAAGTTTGCTGATTTCATCTTGCAGACTCGCGACCTCTGCCTGGTTAGTTACACTCCACGGACGGTCGATGAAGTTGTTGACGAAATATCCGTCTGACTGTTGCGGGCCGTGCATCACGACCGGTTTCACACCGCGGCCCATGATGGGAGTGAAGTCCTGTAACTCAGTCCGATCGGTGACGAAGTTCTTCGAATCTACGAATAAGCCAAACGCATTACCTGATGCGCATTGCGATCCACTTCGCGCACAACCGGATGAGAGCGCTTCGGCATCCACGACGGTGAGATTCACGTAAAACGGACCGCAATAAGGAAAGCTCCGGCCGTCTGCTTGAAATGGCGAGCGACAGTCGATCCACGTTTGGGCACTGTCGGCCGTGTCGGTCTTGAACGCCGGATCGCGACGGTTGACTCCAATCGATGAGAGAAAATATTTCGGAGAAATTCCGATGGCCGGATAATCCGCCCCTTCGCCTGACGTCTTGAAAACTGGATCGGAACAACCTGTCGGCACATTACAGTCGCCGTTGTTGATCGTTTCGTTCCACCAGTAAGTGTAGAAACCATCGCGCGGGTCTTCAGTCTTGGAAACTGCCACCGCAGCTTTATCGCGGCGCGCGAGTTTCAGCGCTGGATATTTCATGATCCGGTCCGGCGTCCAATTGAGCGAGGACTTCATCATGGCGTAAATCCAGAAGCGCTTCCGATAGGAATCGAACATTACGCGCACGTCGCCGAATGCGCAGAGCGATGCGTTCGCGCTGAGATCGTCGATTTGGTCTTGCTTCTCGTGCATCTGTTTGGTGATTAAGGGAATCTTGTCGAGTGGTGCGCCATTCAGCGATTTAGAGAGCTGGCTAATCTCGGCCTGAAGGCCTTTGATCTTTGCGTTGATTGCCGCTGGGCCGCCAACCGGCGCAGCAGGCAAGCCGGGCGGCAGGTTCAAAGTCTTGTTCGCGTCAGTCAGCAACTTGGAGAACAGTGAAGCCGCACTGAACGGGTTTGCGAAGGTCTGTCCCGGCTTTGCGGACAGCAGCGAGCCGTCCTTGCTATAAACTGCCAGCCCGGTTTGGTTGTCGCTCACCATCAGCGAGTTGGTGCCGGCTGCGATTCCGGGGTCAATTCCCGCCAATCCGGTGGTATCAAGGAACGTGACGTCTGCCTTCGGCGTCTGTGGGCCGGAAGGTTCACCTTTCCCGCCACGCTTTCCGGCGGTTCCTGAATTCGTGACAGATGGATTTTCATCCGCCGCGACTGCCGTATTGCCTCCCGCGGTCAACTCGTTGCTATTAACTACGAACGGCCCGTGGATTACGAGCGTCCTCTTGGGAACAGATGGCGCCGGTGGCGCGGTGGGAATCGGTAGCTCGACGACGGGATCAATCGGCGAGGCTTTTGAATAACTCATGACAAAGATCATCGTGGCAAGTGAAATCACGATGATTAGCGAACCTGTCAAAGCATTTCTTGTTTTCATCGCTCGTATCTCCTTCGACATACGGATTACATACAACATCGTGAAGATACCGAGCTGCTTGATAAGCTGCACCGCATACACAAGTAGGAAAAATTAGAGATCCGTATTCGGGGATGAGCGTTAGGGCCTAGACCAGACGATTAACAAGTGCTTTGGCGACGGCTTCAGAGCGGCTATGTACCTGGAGCTTTTCGTAAATGTTGCGGACGTGAAAGTTGATCGTATTGACTGAGACGCCAAGTTCTACGGCTGCGGTCTTGTAGATATGCCCGTCAACGAAGAGTTTGAGCAGACGAAGTTCATGCGGCGTCAATTGAAAATCGGAACGGTCGGGCGGACGAATTTCGCGGAACAGGGCAATTACCCGGCGCGCCACTTCAGGAGACATGGGCGCTCCGCCAGCGACTGCTTCTTTCAGACTATCGAGCAGTTTGGCGGGTGGCGTTTTCTTGAGCAAATATCCGGAAGCGCCGGCGCACATGGCGTCGAAGATGCGCTCGTCGTCGTCGTAAACCGTAAGCATGAGGATCAGCAAGTCCGCAGACTTCTGCTTGAGAATGCGAATGCCGTCGATGCCGTTCATTCCCGGCAACCCGATGTCGGAGAGCACCACGTCCGGCCACTGATGAGGAATGCGCTCGAGCGCTTCTTCCATCGTGCGAAAACTGCCGGTGCATTCGTAGCCTGCGGTACCGTTGATAAGAAACGTCAAACATTCGCGGATGTCGCGCTCGTCCTCGATGATCGCGACCTTGATCGGGACCGCGTTCACATCGACCGGCGAAATGGCCTCTGATTTGGATTCGGTGGTCATCAGCACTCAAACAGGATAGCGCGCTTATCCGGCGAACGTCACCGCATATTCATGCAGGGAAGTGTTTCACGAACCGGCTGCGATCGTTTCTTGAATACTCAACGGAATCTGAAAGTGCAACGTTGTTCCCGCGCCCACGGCAGATTCAACCTCGAATATTCCATCCAAACCTTCTGCGCGCGCGCGCATGCTGGCGAGTCCGTGTCCATTACTCTTGCTTCGCAGATCGAATCCGCTGCCGTTGTCTCTTAAGCTCAAGACCAACACTCGCGCGCCGTCAAGGAGAAACTCTATACGGGCCTCGGTACAGCCGGAATGTTTGACGCAATTGTTGACGGCTTCTTTGAAGATGAGAAATAGTTCTCGCCGAAAATTTGCGCCCACCCTGACCTCGCGATCAAAGTCCGGAAAATCGAACCGGAAGTCAATTCCCCGAGCGCTGAAGACGTCAGCTGCGAAATGGCGCATGCGTTGAGTCAAATCACCCAGGCTGTCACGCTCAGGATTGATCGCCCAGACGATGTCGCTCATGGAGTCAACTAACTCCCGCGACAGGCCGGCGATTGTTGATAACGATCCATTCTCCGGGTCGTCGTTATGCCCCTTGCGCTGGGCCACCTCGCTCAGCAGCGAAATCCGGGTCAAACTCGATCCGATATCGTCATGAAGATCGGTGGCGATTCTCTGGCGGACGCGCTCAAGTTCCACCAGCCGTTCTTCCTGGGTCTTGCGCAGCTTCTCTTCGGCCAGCTTCGCGTCGCTCAAGGCCGCGTTCACTTCGCGCATTCGCGCCATGCGGTATCGATAGAACAGAAACAGCACCGCGCCAATTAACCCGAGAGCCAGCGTAATGAACCACCAGCGAAACCAGATTGGCGCGAGGATGCGAAACGTGACCGCCGCGGGCGTCTCGCTCACGATGCCGTCCGCGTTGATAGCGCGTACCAGGAACCGATAAGTTCCTGGTTGCAGGTTCGCGAAAGTCACCGAACGCTGATCCGTGGGCAGGCTCCAGTCGGCTCCCCCGCCTTCCAACTTATATTGATAACGCAAAGATTCGCCGGCGGCGAAATCGATACTAAAGAAATCGATCTGCAGATTATTTTGCCGGTAAGAAATTTCATTGAGCGGAAGCTGAACGCTGCCCAAATCGGAAAGCGGCCTCCGCTCACCGGCAACGCGCACGGCGCTGATTAAGATCGGTGGGGCGCCAGCCATCGGAGATGGCGCGGGTTTAAGTCGTGAGAGCCCATTCGGTGTGCCGAACCATAAATCGCCAGCGGTATCGCGGAAACTTGTGACGACGAAATCGCCCGCCAAACCATCGTTAGTTGAGTAGTGTTTGATGTGCTTCGCGTCTGACGACAATCGATCGACACCGCGGGCCGTGCCGACGTAAATGTTGCCGAACAAATCTTCCGTTAATGAACGAACATTGTTGCTCGACAATCCACTTTCAGAACCAAGCGACGTAAATCGAGGCCGATCGGCCGTGGGATCGTCAAGCAGAGCAAGTCCGACTTGCGTAGAGCCGACCCACAATCTTCCCTGCCGATCCACATGCAAGGCGCTGATTAGGCCGGCGGGCACACCATCCGCGGCGGCAAATTTCGTGAAGTGTCCGTTGGCATAGCGAAACATTTCTCCGAAGTAATCTCCGAACCAAAGATTACGGGCCGTGTCTTCCGCAAATGCTGTCATGATCGTTGTCGGCAAGCCGTCGCTCTCGGTGAACGTCACCAGTTTTTCAGTAGCCCGAACCCATTTTGTCAGGCCGTAGCCGGCGGGCGTCTGTCCGCGCGTGACGATCCAGAGATCATGATTTGAATCTTCCCACACGTGTGAGACATCGTCGCTCTTCAGGCCGTTGGTGCTGTTGTAAATGGCTCGCGGCCGAGGGAAAAGTGGTGAAACATCCGACGTGGCTGCGAACCGGAACAGTCCAGTCATGGTGGCGAACCACCATTCTCCCGCGCTGTCTTGATATGCTGGATTCGCTAGCCAGGCAACGTCCGTATTCGAGGGCAACGACGGACGAACGGGATGGAACTTGTCCCCGTCGAAGAAGCTCAACGAGAGATCTCGGGTCATCAAGTAGAGCCTTCCCTCGCGTGTTTGATCGATTAACAGGACGTTAGAGTTCGGTACTCCGTCTGACGAAAGGTAAGATCGCATTCCGGCACGATCTATTCGCATTAGCCCGTTGGGGCCGCCCAGCCACAAACTGCCTGTGTCATCCTCGGCAAAATATGTGGGTCCTTCCAGCAGGCCTTCAGCGCTGGTGTAGGCTCGAACCGAAGAGCCATCGAACTCGGAGACGATCTTGGAATTGGAGACCCAGATGTGACCGTCCCCAGCTTTGTACAAGGCGTTGCCACCTGCGTTCGCAGAACCGACGCTGTTTTCAAATTCGAAGATCTCGCCAGGTTGGTCCGGCAAGGTCACGCGTGACTGCGAAACGGACCATTCGCGCTTTATGGCTGCATGCTCGCTCGCGTCATCATCTGGTGCAGTTCTCGGCTTGATCACATAAAACTGATTAAGACCGGCAACCCAAATTCTTCCTCGTCCGTCTTCGATAAGGTTGCGCAAATGGCGTGTCTGTTGGGAGACCCGGTAAATGACGCTCTTGCCGTTTGGATACCTTTGAACCAGTTCTTTCAATGTACCCAACCACAAACTTCCATCTTGAGACTCGTACATGGTGCCAAAGCCGGAACCGATCGAAACTTCGCCGGGCAGATTTAATTTGACTTCTGAAAAACTAACCTTGCCGTTCGTTTCGGTCATCACGCTGAGTTTTTGATCCAGCATCCACAGTTCTCCTCTTTTTCCCTCGTAGAGGAGACCGCGCATATCGCCTATGAATTCGGCATTCAAAATTGGTCGGCCGGCGTCGCTGTTCGGGGAAGTTGATGGCGCCGCGTTTGGGTCAAAGCGATAAAGACCTCCAGTCGTAGCAATCCAATAGATTCCCGCACGAGTTTCGAGGATTTGTTCGATACCCGGGGGCGCATTCTTGTCACCGACTTGATAAGTTACGAAGTGCGACCCATCGAAGCGACTCAAACCATCGCGCGTGCAAACCCAAAGAAAACCACGCGAATCGCGCATCAGGTAATTGACATAACTGCTGCCCAAGCCGTCGGCTGAGGTATAGATCTTGATGGGCAAGTGTTCGGCATAGAGACGCGCGGTCGCCGCGAGCAATAACAGCAGGAGCCACGCAAACCGAATGACCGGAAGTTTCGCCGGGGGGAACACGAGCGAACCTTTATCACAAAGCGCCTCAGACAGCCACTGAAATTCGGGGAGGCAACTTGCGCGCGGGTTCCCTGTCGGGACCGACGGTCCGGCGTTTCGGAACCACAACGATTTTCCCTCTTTGCTCTTGACGCATGGGTGACCGGTCGCTGTAGAGTCTATGAATGCAAACCGTCAAGGTTCGCTTAACACGCGCGACCGCCGACTACTCCATAAAAATTGGAGACGGGATTTTGTCCAACCTCGGAGAGGGTATTAAGTCGGCTCTTGAGACAAAACCACGGCGCGTCGCGGTCATTTCCAATAAAACTGTTTTCAAACTCTACGGCGATTCGGTTGTACGAAGTCTGCGCGCCGCGAGATTCGAAGTCGCGCCTTGGTTGATGAAGGATGGTGAAGCACATAAATCTCTGCAATCGCTCGAGCAGGCGCTCGCGTTCCTGGCCGAATCAACCCTCGAAAGAAACGATGGGGTAATCGCGCTGGGTGGCGGCGTCGTGGGCGACCTCGCCGGTTTTGCGGCGGCGACTTACTTGCGTGGCGTCGCGTTCGTGCAAGTGCCGACGACGCTGCTGGCGCAGATTGACGCGTCAGTGGGCGGCAAGGTCGGCGTCAACACGTCTGCCGGAAAGAATTTGGTTGGCGCATTTCATCAACCACGCCTGGTGCTGATCGATACCAATACCTTACGAACTTTGCCGCCACGCGAATTGACCGCCGGCTGGTGCGAAGCAGTGAAGCAAGGCGCCGTCGGCGATCGGAAATTGTTCGACCGCACGTTGAGCTTGCTCCAAAGCGGTGCGCACGGCGGGCTGCATGCCGGAGGCATGCGTCCCGAACTTGCGGCCACGATTGCCGCGCATTGTCGCTTCAAAGCTTCGATCGTTGCCGGCGACGAACGTGAGTCAACTGCGCGTAACGATGCACGCTCACGCAAGATTCTCAATTTCGGCCACACGACCGCGCATGCTCTCGAGGCCGTCACCGATTACAAACGATTTCGTCATGGCGAAGCGGTAGGTTACGGGATGCTGGTCGCCGGCGAGATTTCAAAAAATCTAGGCACGCTATCACCCGACGCGCTAGAATCGTTGCGGCAGGCGGTACGGGCGTGTGGCCGGTTGCCTGCTGCAAACGGGATTCCCGTCAACGATCTCATCAACGCGATGAAAGCAGACAAGAAGTCGGTCAGCGGACAAATCAAATGGGTCCTACTTGACGCAATTGGTAAAGCCCGGATCGTCGATGGTCGAGACGTTCCGACCCGCATTTTGCGGAACGCGTTGCGCGACGGATTGCGAGCGGCGTAATACAGTGGATCGATTTGCAGTGCGCCGGCTTGACGGCGCTTTGGAATATTTCGACAAGCGCAACGTTGGATTAAAAAGCGCCGTCAAGCGGGCGCACTCCAAAAGCTTATGAAAAGTCTCAAACAGCTTCATCGAGATGAACGCGGCGGCGCGCGCCTCAAACTGATCGCCTTTCTGATCGTCTTCGCGATCATTATCTACGCCGGCTATCTCTACATTCCGGTCTCGATCGAGGCTTATTACTTCAGAGACATCATGCAGAACATGGTCAACCAAGCCGCGGCGCAAGGGAGCGATCCTAACTGGGTAAAGGACCAGTTGACGAAGAACGCGCCCGACTATCACGTGCCACCCGACGCCACGATTCAGGCCGGCGTGCAGGATAAGCGCGTGCAGGTTCACGTCCAATTTAAGCGTCCCATAGTGACACCTATTTATACCTACAACTACGAATTCGATTACACCGCCCAGAGCACCACGTTTCTCACAAAGTGACGTTGGCTGAAGATCGTCGTCAGAGATCGTTGGCTCGAGCGGCGACGATTGGCGTACACTGGGAGCATGAGCGGACACGTTCCGGATAGCGCCCTGTCGATGAAACGCTGGGTGGAAACGTGGCAAACGGCAAGTCGCGAGCTTGAACAAATCAGGGCCGACGACATTCGCGCCGCGAACACACAGCAGGCGATCCGGCTGTTTGATCTGGCTTTCAAAGCAGCGCTGCGCAACACGCCGCCTCGCGAACATTCCGGACTCGTCGAGTTTCAGCGACTTCTACAAAAGATGCGCCGATGATCGATCTCATCACCGAGGCCCATCGGTTTCAAACTTTTTGCCGGCAAAACCACTGGCGCTTCTGCTTCATAGGCGGTTTGGCGGTGCAGCATTGGGGCGAGCCGCGGCTAACGCGCGACATTGATCTCACGCTGCTCACCGGCTTCGGCAGGGAGCAGGAGTTTGTCGCCACGATACTGAAATCGTATCAACCCCGGCGAAATGACGCTCAACAATTCGCGCTGACTCATCGCGTGCTACTTGCGCAGTCCGAGGCAGGAATCGGACTGGACATCTCTCTGGGCGCGCTTCCGTTCGAAGAGGAGATGATCGATCGGGCCCTGGACATTGAGTTTGTGCCCGGCATTGAGTTGAGAATCTGCGCGCCGGAAGACTTGATCGTGATGAAATCGTTCGCCGGGAGACCGCTGGACTGGCAGGATGCAGCCTCAGTGATAATTCGGCAAGGTTCAGACAGTCTTGATTGGAATTACATTGAGACAAATCTGCGGCCACTTGCCGAATTGAAGGATGCGCCGGAAATAATGGATGAGTTAAGACGACTGCGAACGGCTAATTGAACTTATCTCGCAAGCGCGGCCTCGCACTTCGCGATCTCTTTCGCGAGTTCGTCAGGTTTGCTGGCGTCGGCAGGCGTGAGTGTGCCTTTGTTCTTCATGTCCTGATAGATGTCAAGAGCTTTTTGATAAGCGTCTTTCGCGGCGCTCCATGATTGTCTGCTCCCTTTCGCGCCGAGCGCCTCATGTGAATCGCCCAACTGTCTGTACAAGAGCGCGAGTGTGTTGCGAGCACTCACATTGGTCGGTGACGATGCAACTAACTCCTCATCGATTTTAATTCCTTGTTGCGCCCTAGCCACTGCGCCACTCAAATCGTTCGCTTTCACTTGAAACCGGCTCAACGCAAGGTACGTGAACGCCCACTGCCGGCGAAAGTCTGCGTTATTCGAATCCTTGGCGACCAGATTTGAAAACATCTCCAGCGCCTTGTCATAGTTCGCGCGCGCGGCCGCAGTGTCGATGGTGTCGAGGGCACTCGCCAGGTTTCGATGGCCCACCGCGGTGTTTCGCTGATTGGCGGCATCGTTCGGATCGGCAGCCAACATCGATTCATATATCGATAACGCTTCTTTAAGAGTCCCAATCGCCGCGGTCTGATCTTCGTGCAGTTCCAACATTACGTTACCGACATTCCCAAGTTGCACCGCCAACTCTCGTTGGTAATGGGTATCCGTTCCGTTCTCTTTCACCAAAGTCCGATCTATCGCTGCGGCTTGCTGGAAGTTTTCTAGAGCGTCGCGCTGTTTTCCCAGACCTACGTACATCTGCGCGAAAGCATTGTATGTAGCACCTTGCATTCTCATGTATTCGCGATTCGTCGGATAAGTCGCGAGCAAGCGATCTCCCACGACTTTCGCTTTATTCATGTACTGCATTGCGCCGGCCGTATCGCCGAGGTTTGGCACAGCGGGATTACCCAGACTCTTGGCGATGCCCAGATACATATTCCACAATTTGTATTGCAGATCTTCGTTTTCCGGGTCGGCCGCCAACAATGCTTCCATCATGGGCAGTCCCTTGAGCTGATATTCAACCGCCTTGTCTGGCGGGCCGTTGAGCAGGTACAAGAAACCTATCGCGGTGTAACAGTACGAAAGCTCCTGCCGCACATCCTTGTCAGCAGGTTTCATCGCGAAGACTTTCTCGCGAATCGCGACCGCCTTATTCAAACTTTGCAATGCGCCAGGCATATCACCGAGATTTGATGAGGACAGTATCTGCCCGCGAACCGACATTGCGACGCCGCCCTGCACGGCGGCGACTCTCTCGTATCCGGCAGCGACTTCGCGCAATAGAGAAATATCATTGCCGGCATCTTTCGATAAATTATCGAGATATTGGAGCGCATCTTTCACCATCCGCTCGCGGACTTTGGTCGATCCAGGAAGAGCCGCTATCTCATCGTGGTAGTCGAACAGAATCGTGTGCGCGAGTTGGCGCGCTTCGTTGAAGCGGCGGTTGGCGCGGCGAGCTTCAACCGTGGTCGCGATGATGCCGCCGGCGAGCACAATGACAATCAGCGCAGCGGCTGCGACGGCAATTCTGTTTCGTTTGACAAATTTCGTAGCGCGATAAGTGAAGCTGCCCTTGTGGGCGGTGACGGGCAAACCTGCGAGATAACGGCGAATGTCCTCGGAAAATTGTTCGACAGAAGCGTAGCGGCGCGCGGGTTCTTTGCGCAGCGCTTTCAGGATGATGTTGTCGAGATCTCCCTTCAATTGCCGATTGCCAATTGCCGATTGACGATTTGTCAGTTGTCCGTTGTCAGTAGTTAGTTGTTCGACGCTTTTGCCCTTACCGCTTTGCTCTTCGCTTCTGACCACTGACCGCTGACCACTGACCACTGAAGAAGGTCGCGTCGGTTCCTGTTCACAGATCGCCTTCGTGATCTCGGCGGCGGTATTTCCCTTTAACTTGTACGGTCGTTGCCCGGTCAGCAATTCGTAGAGCAGCACGCCGAGCGAATAAACGTCGCTCTCCGTCGAAATCGGTTCACCTTTGATTTGTTCGGGGCTGGCGTATTGCGGGGTCAGCGCGCGAAACATCGTCGCAGTTGCATCTTGTTCCCCGCCTTCTGCAAGCAGCTTGGCGATGCCAAAATCGAGTAGCTTTGGTTCGCCGGTTTCCGTTACGAGAATATTGCCGGGTTTGATATCGCGATGAATAATCAGGTTTTGGTGCGCGTAACTGACTGCCGAAGATACGGTGCGGAATAGTTTCAGCCGATCGTTCAAAGACAAATCGCCGGCGCCGACGAATTCTGTGATTGGTTTGCCGTCCACGTACTCCATCACAAAGAACGGCAAGCCCTCGGCGGTCGCGCCCGCCTCATACAGTTGTGCGATGTTGGGATGTTTGAGGTTGGCCAGAATCTGTCGCTCGCTGTGAAAGCGGCGCACGATGTCTCTTGTCGCATGACCTTTGATCCGTTTCAGCGCGACCTTGCGTTTGAGTTGATCGTGTTCAGCGAGATAAACCTCGCCCATGCCGCCTTCGGCGATCAGCTGGATGATGCGATAGCCTTCGAACTGCGCGCCGTCGTGAAATGTTTGCGAACGGTCTGTGACCAGCGGCTGGTTAAGGAACTGTTTCGCGTCGGCCCGGCGATAGTTGGTGAGGAGCGCTTTGACCTCATCGAGCACGCCGTTCGCGGCGCCGTGTTCGGCAGCTCGCTCCTGAAGAAACTTCTCGCATTCAGCCGGCGAAAGATTGACCGCCCGAGCGAACAGTTCGTCGATGAGTTGTTCGCGATTCGTCATTGCTTTATCGGCGAAGCGATTAGCTGCTCATCCATTCGTGCAGCTTCGCCCGCGCAATCTTCAAATCATTTTCGACTGTGCGCTGCGAAATTGATTCGCCATCCGCACTCAGCACTTCCGCAATCTCTTTCGCACTCAGCCCACCGAAATAATGAAGCTCAACCACCTTTGCCTTGCGCGGAGACTCTGAGGCCAACCGATCGAGGGCGTCATTCAATTCCACCAGATCGATATCTGATTCGGCCACTACGCGTTCGGCTCTCGTAATCGGCAACCTCTTCGCATCTCCTCCGCGCTTCTGCGCCGCGCGTTCGCGCGCATGGTCCACCAGGACATGTCGCATCACCTGCGCGACCACGCCGATGAAGTGCGCGCGATTTTTCCAGTCGAGATGCTGTAGATCGTGAAGCTGTAAATATGCTTCGTGAACCAGGGCCGTCGCTTGCAGTGTGTGATCGGAGCGTTCCTTGCGGAGATAATTCTGGGCCAAGCGATGCAGATCCTCATAAACCAGCTCCGACAAATCATTCAGCGCAGACTCATCCCCGCCGTGCCATTTCAGCAGCCATTGCGTGACCGTTTGGGGCGAAAGGTCCGTCATGCGAGGGCACATTTTAATTGGGATTTCAGCCGGCAGTTCGAGGCGCGGCGAATCCTATCAGAAAAATATTCCGATTGCACTGCGGTTTCTCCCGCGCAATTCCGCCTTAAATAATGGAAGCAATTTGCTGCCGCATCAGCCGGCGCCTTGGGACCTGCCGGTATGCGCACTCGGGCGCGCCCGGCAGCCGGCGGGCAGTTGCCACGCCGCCCGTGCTCATCAGCACGTGAGTCGCGGTCGAAATGTTAGCTGCCCGTCACTTTTGGGTTTGACGAAGGGAGAATGAAAATGTCCAGCATCACCATGAAGCGAGCGCGCGGAGTCACAACAGCGCTCGGTTTGTCGCTCGCGCTTTTCTTTTGCGCTGCGTTCTCATGCAGTCAAGGCAAACAACGAACGACCAGTTCACAACCAACCGCAGTCAACGAAACAGCACACGCGAGTAGCGGCGCTGTAGATGATCTTTCCGGTCTGCCGGGAACGGATTGGGCCGTCCTGCCTTACAAAACGATGCCGGACATTTTCGCTTTCTGTCCGAGTGGTCGTTGGGAGCTGCAAAGCAGCGCGGCTTTCGGCGGTCGCTATCAAATCTCAGGTAAACGGGTCGTGATGAAGCTGGACGACGGCAGCACTTACGCCGATTGCACGCTGGCCAAACGTGACGGCAACGAGATTTATCTGAGTTGCGGCAGCGACAATCTGCACTTGAGATATCACGGCAAGAACAACTGCAAATGATACGTGCGCGTAAGAAATTGAGGAGACCTGGCCGCCTGAGAACAGAGGTTTATTAACATGACGAACGTTTTCAAAATTGGTTTGACAATCGCGTTCCTGCTATCGGCGCTGTCGGTCGCAGCCGCCCAAACAGACAATGGAGCGCTCGATAAAAGTGGCGTCATAAAGACGGTCACGTTCATGAAGAATTCGGGCTAGACTGATGAGTAGATTGCCGGGGTCATCTCTTGTTCAGGTGTTAATTTCAACGCCACTGCCAACGATGAGAGAGACCTCCGCGCCGCGGGTGCGTCGGACGCGGTGATCGCCGCCGTACGCGGCAGCTATCGCGGCCCGACACAACCCGCCGATCAGGCGAAACAGGATAATGCTCAGACAGATAGACAGCCACCGCAAGATAACGGCCACGGCAATACCGCCGCGACAGAAAACAACTCGACTGAAAGAACTTCGGCCACCGCACCTACGTCCTCCAAACAAACCAAGGCGCCGCGTTCCACGAAACCGCAGAGCGATATACAGGATCGCGAGAACAGCGGCAGCCAGCGGATGAGGCAGCAGGATGACGCATCACAAGATAGTTCAAACAACAAGCGACGAATGAGTCAGTCAAACGATGACACGACTGATCAGCCTACCAAGAGCAGTAACCGCCGGATGAGTCAGCAGAGTAATGACAATAATCAGGATCGGACGAATCAAAATAATTCGACTGATACGACTGTGAATCGACCCTCGTACTCTTCACCACGACTGAATGCCGATCAGCAGAACCTGATGTTCAAGGTCGGCGATCGCGTGGATGTCAATCTCACGCAAATGATGCCGCCGAACACGAAGTGGTATCGCGCGACAGTTATCAAGGTCAATACAGACTCGTTGGGTGACGTCCTCGATTACGACGTTCAGTTGGACACGGTCGATGGATCTGAAGAAGTTCGCGATCACATTCCGCGGCGTCCAAACTGGATTCGCGCATCAACCGGCGCGTCCGACCGATCACAGCAAACGCAAAATCGTCAGACGGAGAACGGCGACAGTCGGAATCAGGATTCGGCCTCACGCCAAAATAATTCCAATCCGGACGGCCTAACTTTCGCCGTTGGCGATCGTGTGGAAGTCAACGTCACGCAAATGATGCCGCCGAACACGAAGTGGTATCCCGCGACGGTCGTCAAGGTCAATACGAACTCGATGGGCGACATCCTCGATTACGACGTCAAGCTGGATACGACCGACGGCAGCGAAGTTGTCCAGGATCATATTCCCAAACGCGCGAACTGGATTCGTTCGCCGCGATGAGCAATCGATTGAAGAATCAAAAAAGGAGAATCGAACCATGTTGAAGTTCAGAACAATTCTCGTAGCGATAATGGCAGCCACGGTTTGGTTGTCTTTGTCTGTGGCGGCGAACGCGCAGTTGCCGCAGAGCGTGGTCAATCAACTTACGCCACAGTACTCGGCTGGAGGCCGCTTTCACATCTGTCGCGATCCCTGGATTACCATCGCTATTAGCGACATCTATGGCGGTACGCGAAACGTCAATGGCAGTGGTGATGCCGGAGAGTGCAACGCGGCCTTGTACGGCGGGCAGTGGTCGAACTATGCCGGGCTGTATCAACTGGTGAAGAATGCGCTCAATAGCGGAGCGTTCACAGTTACCAGGCAGACGCTGGCGGATGGGACGATCAAACTAACAACTGACTTTGGCCAGGGCTTTGTGCGGAATGAGATCATCAGCCATGACGGCGGCACGCTGCTTACGTCCGATGGCGCCGGTATTATGGTCAATCAAGGCTCGAATGTTATTTCTGACGGCAGTGCTACGCTGATTGGGAATAACGGTTCAACTTTTAAGAGAACTTTGTTGAGCGCAGGCGATGAGTTGAGAATCAATCTTGGCACATATTCACTCCTGCTATTGATCCGGGGAGGCGGAAACACAACCGCAGGCAATCAGTCAGTCGATAGCTCAGGCAACCAGTCAGGCCGTAGTTCCGACGATCAGATTCGCCTGTGCCTCAATAATCGCAACGGCGCATTCAGAGCCGTGACTGACTGGCTTCCAAGTCGTCCCAGCATCACGGTTGCCGGCGGCACGGTCTACCTGTCTGGCAGCGTACCAAATCAATCTTACAAGGATCAGCTTGCGAATGCTGCCAGAGCATGCAACGCGCGTGCGGTTAACCTGGACAGACTGAAGGTCGGCAACTAGGAGGTGACAT
>CBFHBI010000006.1:0-14811 GCA_965653755.1 uncultured Blastocatellia bacterium | reverse complement strand
CCTTGAGATACCCGACAGGCTTCTGATTACGAACACGCCAATATTACCAGAATTAAGCCTGCTCAATTTTCAGAGTTAGAGTAGAATACCCGCCGCCAATGCCAATCCTTTTTTCAGGGGACAATCTATGCGAAACCGTCTGCTGCTAATTCTCATCGTCATCTGTTTCTGCGTTCCGGCTTATGCACAAAAGCGCAACATCACCGAGAAAGATTTATTCAACTTCGTTTGGATTGCCGATCCGCAAGTCGCTCCTGACGGATCGCGCGTCGCGTTTGTCCGCGTCACTGTGAATTCGCGGAAGGACGGGTACGACACTTCGATTTGGACCGTGTCAACCGCCAGCGGCGAATCGCGGCAGATGACCGCCGGGCCGAGAGACGCGCAGCCGCGTTGGTCTCCTGATGGCAAGTATCTCTGCTTCGTGCGCTCGCCTGAGACGAACGGCCGGGTCGAGCCGCCGCAGCTCTTGATGTGGTCGATGGAAGGCGGCGAAGCGTTTCAGTTTACTTCGGTGCCGCGCGGCGCTGGCGGACCGCAATGGTCTCACGACGGAACAATGATCGCGTTCGGGAACGGCGCGACTGCGGAAGAGATTGCCAAAGCTGCGCCGCGACCGAGCCCTTCGCCCGGCGCGAGTCCCAGCCCTTCGCCGGAACGCGAAAGCGACGTGCGTGTGATCACGCGCGCGGTCTATCGCAACAACGACGCAGGTTATCTCGACTTCAAACATCCGGGCCACATCTGGGTCGTCGCCGCGCCGCACACCGGCGATGAGAAGGTGACGCCGAAACAACTCACGAGCGGACGCTACTCTGATGGCAACGTCACTTGGTCCAAAGATTCGTCGCGCATCTATTTCACTTCGGATCATCGCGACGAGCCATATTACGAATTGGGCCAGACGGATATTTATTGGATTCCAGTGACCGGCGGTCAGGCGGCCAAGCTCACGTCGTTCGATATGGGCGCCGGCGCGTTCGTGGTTAGTTCCGATGGAAAGCAGATCGCGTTTTACGCTTCGACTAATAAACCTGTGCGCTCTTATACCGAACCCGATCTCTGGGTGATGGAGTTAAATCAGGATGCAAAGCCGCGTAACCTGACTGCTGATTACGATTTCGATCTCGGCGCGGGCGTCGGCGGCGACAACACTGCCCCGCGTGGCGGCGGTGGATTTCCGCCGGTTTGGTCGGCTGATGGCAAGAGCATCGTGGCTTTGGTCGGCAAAGAAGGGAAGGCGATGCTTGGCTCGTTCGACGCAGCGACAGGCAAAGAAACTGACGTGAGCGCCAACAACGAAGCGATCGTCAGCTATCGCGCGACGCCCGATGCTTCAAAGTTCGCGCTGTTGATTTCAACACCGACGAAGATTGGCGATCTCTTCTGGTTTGATCGAGCCAGCGGCACGCGCAAACAATTGACTCACATCAACGATGAACTGTTTTCGAAATTGAATCTGACCGAGCCGGAAGAGATTTGGTACACGAGTTTCGACGGCAAGAAGATTCAGACCTGGGTGCAGAAGCCGCCCGACTTTAATCCGAAAAAGAAATACCCGCTGATTCTCAACATCCACGGCGGCCCGCATGCGGCCTACGGATGGGTCTTCGATCATGAATTTCAGTACATGGCGGCGAAGGGTTACGTCGTCCTGTATCCGAATCCGCGGGGCAGCACCACCTACGGCCAGGAGTTCGGCAACATCATTCAATATCATTATCCCGGTGACGATTTTAAGGATTTGATGGCCGGCGTTGATGAAGTCATCAAGCGCGGCTATATCGATGAGAAGAAGTTGGGCGTCACCGGCGGTAGCGGCGGTGGCTTATTAACCGACTGGACTGTGGGCCACACCACAAGGTTTGCTGCGGCCGTGGCGCAACGCGACATCGCGAGCTGGAGCGACTGGTGGTATACGGCTGACTTCACTCTGTTCCAACAAACCTGGTTCAAAGCGCCGCCCTTCGAAGATCCGGAAGACTTCAAAGCGCGCTCGCCGATCACCTACATCAATAACGTGAAGACGCCGATGATGTTCATCCTCGGCGAAGCCGATTGGCGCACGCCAACCTACGCCGGCGGCGAAGAATTCTTCCGCGCGCTGAAATACAAAAAAATTCCAACAGTGATGGTGCGCTTCCCCGGCGAGACGCACGAGTTGTCACGCTCGGGCCAACCCTGGCATCGCATCGAACGCCTGGAACACATCGTCGGCTGGTTCGATCATTGGCTGATGGGTGTGGCGAAGCCGGAATATGAAGTGACTGGGCAGTAGCAAAGCCGGATTGTCACGGAGATTGCGGGGTCTCCTTGAGCAGCTTATCGGTGCTTTTCCGGGCCTGGCCGCTGAGGACGATGATCTGATCCAAGTCACGCAGGGCTTTAGCGCCCAGCTTGGCGTCGTCAGGACTTGCTTCTCTGAAAACGGGGTTATGAGCAAAGTCCACGATCAGTTTGTCCAGCGATTCCAGCGATTGTTTTAGCTGGTCACGGTCGGCCGTGGTTTCCGGCTCGGGCTCCTTACTTTTTTTGCCAGGTTTAGAATGAGTCAAGTTGTTCATGAGCCTGGCGGCAAGCTGTTCGATCTCAGTGACGGATTTGGCGACGAAGTCGAGATCCAGAGCGCTTTTCCGATCCAGCGCGTCGGCCAGATCATTATCGACGACTTGAATCCGCGTGAAGTCGTTTTGAACCTGCGCCATGAGTTCCGGCGAGTTCGAGTTCCTGGCAGTTAATTTTCGCGTCCTTAACAAACTAAGGTCGAACACGCGCTGCTCGAGATCTCGCTCATTTGCGTTGCGCGTTGCATCGGTCTCGCCCTGGCTGTAAGCCGCAAGAAAAGATGTGAACACTAGCAAAGCTGCTCCGGCAATTCGCAGCACACGCGTGATTGCTGGCTTCATATGAGCACCACCTTTTCTTCATTTAACGTTAGTTACGTTCATCCGTTCCGAAACCGATTGAATGAACGATATGCCCAGCAGCCTGTTTATGTGGGCAGCCGGTTCTCTTATTGTAGCTGGGCTCTTACCGGACGATGCGAAACGCGAATATAAAGTGTGCGCTGAGAAATGAAGGTTGAGCAGGCTTACATAAACGGTTAGAACTAAATGAAGAAGGTGAATTCCATAATCTACGGCTTACTCGGCGTGGTGGCGCTGTTGTACGGAATTGTCAATTTCTTCTTTCCGGCATTCATGGTTAAGGAAGCGGCGTTCAATTTTCTGGTGTCGCATCTCCTGCGTGAACAGGCGGCGATGGCGATCTTTCTCGGGTGCATGTTTTTCTGGTGCATCTTTAATTACGACCGCAGGCGTTCGGTGCACTGTCTCCTGATCGTTTTTACGGCTCTGCTGGCGGCGATTCACTGGTCTGATTATTTGCGGGGGCATTTGAATTGGAAGTCGGCGGCGATGAACACCGTTCCAGTGGTTTTGCTAACGGCGATGGCGTTGATAAGTCGTCGGAGCCGAGTGTCGAGAAGTTAACGAACCCGTCTTCGCGCCGTTAGGCGCGAAATGTTTATAGAAACTGGAAACCCCTCTGTCTTGCTCGGCAGGAGCGAAATCAGAAAGCTGATTTCGCTCCTGCCGAGCAGTCTGTTATCTTTGGCCGCCCTTTCTATAAACATCGCGCTCCTACGGAGCGCCACCACTATGAATGAGAACCTGCCAATACCGAATCTCGGCTTGACTGAATCGGAAGCCGAAGCCCGCTTCAGTGAGCTGCAAAATAAACTCGTGCCGCTATGGCGCTCGATTCAATCGTTCAATCAGGACGAGCAGACGATCGTGGTGGTGCCGTCTTTGACGATCGATTTTGAATGTTCCAGCGCGCAGTTGCAGGCCTATGAAGAACGGTTTCTGTTTCTGCTGTTGTTGCTGCGCCAGCCGCGCGCGCGTTTGATTTACGTCACTTCGCAGATGATTAATCCGAACATCATTGATTACTACCTCGACCTTCTGCCGGGTGTGATTTCGAGTCATGCGCGCAAACGTCTGTTTCCGGTTTCGCCGCTGGATGCATCAACGCGGCCTCTATCTTTGAAATTGTTGGAGCGTCCGCGCCTGATTGAATATCTGCGATCGCTAATCATTGATTTCGATCGCGCGCATCTGGGGCCTTACAACACGACGACGCTGGAACGTGACTTGGCGATTCGGCTCGGCATTCCGATGTACGGCGCTGATCCGAAAACTTTCTGGATTGGCACAAAAAGCGGCAGCCGGCGCATGTTTGCCGATGAGGGCGTGCCGCATCCGCTTGGCATTGAAAATCTTTCGAGCATCGACGATGTGGCGCGCGCCATCGGGGAGATGCGCGCGCAGAAACCTTCGCTGCGACAGGTGCTGGTGAAATTGAATGAAGGCGTCTCCGGTGAAGGAAACGCCTTGGTCGATTTGCAAGGCCTCGCGTTTCCGGGAACTTCCGCGCACGATTTAATTTTGCAACGATTGGAATCGATGAAGTTTGAATTGCAAGGCACGAATTACGATCAATACGTCAACAAACTGAACGAGCGCGGCGGCATTGTTGAAGAAAGAATATCGGGTGATGAGTTTCGTAGTCCGAGCGCACAATTGCGCATCACGCCATTGGGACAGGTCGAGAGACTATCGACACACGATCAAGTGCTCGGCGGTGCATCAGGACAAACATTTCTGGGTTGCCGCTTTCCAGCCGATCCTTCATACGCATCAACCATCATGCGCGAAGCGGCGAAGGTTGGCGCACGGCTCGCTCGCGAAGGTGTCGTCGGCCGGTTCGCGATCGACTTCGTCACGGTGCGCGAGCAGAGCGAGTGGAAGGCTTACGCGATTGAAATCAATTTGCGCAAGGGCGGCACGACGCATCCGTTTCTCACGCTGCAATTTCTTACCGATGGTCGTTACGATGCGGACGAGGGAGTATTCAAGACTCCGTTCGGGCAGCAGAAGTGTTTCGTCGCCAGCGATCATCAGGACTCGCCGCTGTATCGCGTATTCACCCCCGACGATCTGTTCGACATCGTCGCGCGTCATGGAATTCACTTTGATCAGACGCGACAGACGGGCGTGGTCTTTCACATGATGAGCGCGCTGGGCCAACATGGACGCACCGGCTTGACTGCGGTCGGCAACTCGCCGGCGGAGGCTGACGAGTTGTTTGCGAAGGCCGTGGAGATTCTTGATCAGGAAGCGCGGCTCGCGGCCAATCGCGAATCTGAAGCCGCCCGTTAATGCGACAAGAATCCGCATGTGGTTAGCACCCGAGTAGTACCCGATTTGCTCGTGGTCGAAATAGATCAAAGCGGGGCACTAGCCCGACCGTAAGGGAGGGCTCATATCTCGGGGCTTATGGGCCCTCCCTCACGGTCGGGCTAATGCCCCGATCAGCAACACGCAATTTAGCACTACCGCACCACGCCCTTTACTCGCAGTATTAAAGGCGAGTAAATTTCCCCGCACCCCAGACCTCAATCTCGAAATGCGCATTCTTCTCGTCGAAGATGAACCGAGTGCCGCGCGGATGTTGGCCAAAGGCCTGCGCGAACACGGATACGCCGTGGACGTTTCCGGCGACGGCGACGCGGCGCTCTATCAACAAAGCATCAATGAATATGATTTGATCGTTCTGGACGTAATGTTGCCGCGGCGCGACGGGTTCGATGTCTGTCGCGCCATTCGCACCGAGGGCTCGCGGGTCCCGATTTTGATGCTGACGGCGCGCGATGCGGTTGAAGATCGCATCAACGGGCTCGATTCCGGCGCCGACGACTACCTGACGAAGCCGTTTGATTTCGGTGAGTTGCTGGCCCGTGCGCGGGCGCTCTTGCGCCGGCCTGACGCGCTGTTGCCGGACGCGATTACAATTGCCGACCTGGAAATCAACATTCACGCACGCCGGGTCAAGCGCGCGAATCAGGAAATCCAGTTGACGGTGAAAGAGTACGCGTTGCTGGAATACTTCGCGCGCAATATCGATCGCGTGCTGGGCCGGGCCGAGATCGCAGAACATGTCTGGGATCAAAGCTTCGATCTGTTTTCAAATTTGATCGAAGTCTATATTCAGCGGCTCAGGCGCAAGATTGACGACGGCTATTCGCTGAAGCTGATTCATACCCGCCGCGGCGAGGGATACGTGCTGACGACGAGCGAGCAAATCTAATGTTCAGTTCTGTACGAACCCGTCTCACCGTCTGGTACATCGGCGTGCTCGCGCTGGTGCTGGTCGCCTTCAGCATCGGTGTCTATGTCACGCTCAAGCGAAGTTTATATGCACAGCTCGATTCTGATTTGAAAAGCACCGTCGAGAGCACCAGTGCATCTTTGGTGCGCGCCACGGCCACGGGAAAGGACGTCCAACAGGCGGCCAACGACGAGCTGAACGATCATATTGGACCGGATCAATCGGCCGCCATTTTTGATGGCGAAGGACGTCCGGTTGCTGAGAACCCTGATTTGGCGGGCGTCCGGGCCCGGCTGCCGGAGGGTAGCGCGCGCAACTCGCCAATCTATCTCTATAATCTCAACGAAGGCAGCGGCCGCCGCGTTGTGGTCAAGCGCTTCACTCTGAATTCGCCGCCAGTGGTCTTTTTCCTGGTTATCAGTCAACCCCTCGATGAGCTCCTTACGAGTTTGAGTACCATTCGCCTTGTCCTCTTGTTAGGCACCGGCGCGGGCCTGGTTTTAGCCGGCCTCGGGGGATCGTTTCTGGCGCGGCGAAGTTTGCTGCCGGTCGCCCGGATGACCGAGCAGGCGCGTCGCCTGGGCGCTGAAAATCTTGAACAGCGATTGCCGGTGGGTAGTGTGCGCGACGAATTGGGAAATCTGGCCGCGACCTTTAACGAATTGCTGGGACGTCTGGACGCCAGCCTGTCACAGCAAAGACGCTTCATGGCCGACGCGTCGCACGAGTTGCGCACGCCTTTGTCGGTGATGCGCACCGCGATCAGCGTGACGCTGGAACATGAACGAGACCTGGAAGAATATCGCGATGCGTTGCAGATTATGGACGAGCAAGTGCGGCGTCTGACGCGCGTGGTCACTGACATGTTCACTCTGGCGCGCGCCGACATTGAGAAGCGTCCGTTAATTCGCACAGAGTTTCAACTGGATCAACTGGTGGCAGAATGCGTGCGCGCCGCCGAGATTCTGGGATCGCGCAAAGGCGTGGACATCGCCATCGATGCGCTCAACCAGACGACCTATCGTGGCGACGAAGGGTTGCTGCGGCAGTTACTTCTAAATCTGCTCGACAACGCGATCAAGCACACGCCCTCCAGTGGGAAAATAAAGGTGACGCTCGCGACTCAGAATTCACATCATCAGATCATCGTCACGGACACCGGCGAAGGCATACCAACCGAGGCCCAGCCGCATATCTTCGAAAGATTCTACCGCGCCGACAAAGCGCGTTCGCGCAATCACCCTTCAGAGTTCGGCGCCGGCGCCGGCTTGGGTCTTTCCATCGCCCAATGGATCGCCGCGCAGCACGGCGGCCAGGTTGAACTCCTCAAATCAGACGAGCACGGCAGCACCTTCGTCGCGACGCTTCGCGCAAACTGAATCTCAATCGAATTGAGCCAGAGTCTTGAAACTGAGCGGCGACCGACGGCGAACACGTTTGGATTTATGCCCTCGGAAAAAACATTGACTCGGTTTTGAAACCGGCGTATGGTGCGCGCATTGAATCACGGCTAACCCACGAGCCGCTCGCAACTCGCGCCGCTAGCCTTCCACTTCAACCGTTCCCGAAAGGCGGTGTCTCTTGCCACTGGTTCCTCGTCGCGCTGGTCTCCCTCGGCAGTTGCTGGCAGTCGTGTGTTTCTTACTTTTCTCAATGATGAGTGCAATTCCGACCGAAGCGGCCTTTTTGCATAATTGGTTCTCATCACTGTCGCCAACCGCAGCGAATCGGACGCCGAGCCTCCCGAATTCATTCAATGTATGGTTGCCTTCTGTGCCGCAAGCGGGAACATCAAAGGTCGTGTTTGCGAGCAATCGTGACGGCTCGACGCAGATCTACGTCATGAATAGTGACGGCACTGGCGTCGCTCGCTTAACCAATTCAGGCGCGAACGATGATGTTCCGCGATGGTCTCCGAATGGCTCGAAGATTCTTTTTCAGAGCGATCGCGATCATCCCGACACCGGCTACATGGATATTTACGTCATGAATTCAGACGGAAGTGGTGTGACGCGATTAACGACCGATGAAAACGACGACAGCATGGCCTCTTGGTCGCCAGACGGGTCACAAATTGTCTTTCAGAGCATGCGTAACGGCGTTAGTTATCAAGTGTATTCAATGAGCGCCGATGGTTCGAATCAGATCAATCTAACCAATACGACATCAAGCGACGGAGAGCCATCGTGGTCGCCGGATGGATCAACGATAGCTTTTGCGAGTGATCGCGATCACGCTGGATTCGATAGCGTCTATGTGATGACTAGGGACGGAAGTCAACAGCGACTGACTTTCAGCGCCGATACGATTGACGACACTCAACCGGTTTGGTCGCCAGATGGAAGCAAGATCGCATTTGTCAGCACGCGTGACAGCACGACTGAGACATGGCAGGAGACTGATGACGAAGGCAATGTGATCAACAAGTCGCAATTACACATCAATAAAGAAGTGTACGTAATGAACTCTAACGGCTCTGCCCAGATGCGACTAACTAATGAGTTGGCGAATGATGATTCACCGTCGTGGTCGCCTGATGGATCTAAGATCCTATTTCGGAGTGATCGCGAACACGAGTGCTGTGATCCCTCAGCGCAGGTTTGGACAATGAATGCCGATGGAACTAATCAGATCGACATCTCGAATAGCGGCAATGGTGATTACAGCGCCAGTTGGATGAACGGTAACTCCTTTGCGGGATCAGTCGCCGTTGAGAGCCATGGTGGTAGTGGCAATCAAACTCCGGTAGCAATTGCGGGCGGTCCTTACTCGACACAAAGCGGACAGCCTGTGCAATTGAACGGCGCTGCGTCCTTCGATCTCGGTGGTACCATCGTTAATTATTTGTGGGACTTCGGAGACGGCACATCAGGGACCGGTGCGATCGTCAATCACCACCGACCAGGACGGCTGGGACTTTTGGACGAACGATCTGCCCTACGGTGCCGATGCGAACAATTACTCTCACATAATCGATGCATTTCAGCTTTCTGCCGATTATAGAAACAGGAGATTAGAATAGGGTTGGATTGGAGGCCATAATGCACAGGCAACTTGTTGGTGGTTTGATTTTATTGGCCGTGCTTGCGAGCACCGCGACTGCGCAGAACGACGCCGAGCTAGATCGACTGAATGGCAGAGTTATCCAACATCTTGAGTCGAAGATGGCAGGTTGGACACATAGGCAGGTGGATCCGATCCAAGGTAGTAAAGGAATGATCATCCATCACTGGCAGAACTCGCATAGGGTGGTGACAATTTCAATTGTTAGATATGACTCAGCTGATCGAGCCGTAGCGGCGATGCAACCCTTCATAAAATACGAGCGACAAAAAGAAGAATTGCAAGGATTTGGGGCGGATGCGTACGCGTGGGGGTACGGGCTTGCCAGCATTGTGTTCCGAAGAGGTCGGTTTCTCTTCTATGTTGAGACATATGCGGCAGTGGAATCCGACCCTGACGCTCAAACCCTTACCGCATTGGAAAAGGGTACTCGAGAGAGATCAGAAATGAAGCGACTCAGCTTAGAGTTCGCCAAACATATGGTGACCGCAATAGATCAGCCGTGATTATTTAAGGGGGAACCCTATGTATAAGAAATGGTTCGGCATCTGCTTTTTCGTCCTCGGTGTGTCACTGACGGCTTGGCCTCAGAGCACAATCGACCAACCCGGAACCTCTCATCCGACGCAGGAACAGATCATCTCAGCGAACAAGCTGCGGGCTGAGCAGCTGAAGCACCCTACGTTTATTACTCTTAGGTTGACTTCTCAAAAGCGAGATTCGCCTCGGGAAGAACCTTCAACTACTCCGGCGCCATATTCCGTCGGAGACGAAATCAGCTTCCAACTATTCATCACTCAGTCATTGTTCGACGAACTCATGTTAGGGAACTATATGTCGGCGTCTTACGAATATCGGCCACAGTTATTCAAAGACGGCACTCCACTTTCCTATACGAAGGAGGCTCAGGACAAAATCGACCTTGCTGAACATCAGGCACCTTCTGGAAGTGTTTTCATGGTCCAGTTACTATCCGGTCGCGAAGTAAAGTGGGCAAATGTTAATGTCAACTTTTGGTATGGACCACTTGAGCCGGGCCATTACCAACTGACCGTGCGCAAGCATTTCGTCCCAGAAGGTGACTGGGCCGCATCGAACCCCGTGACGTTCGATGTAGTAACTTCCAAGACCGACTCAGATGACCTAATAAAGATAAAAGAATCGGTAAAGGAAAACGTGGGCAAAGAAATGCACGGGTGGACCTACCGTTCGATTGAACCGATTCAGGGTAGTCGAAACGTAATCATTCAACAGTGGCAGTTGAATGACATTATCGTCAGCGTTGCTGTCACACGCTATGAAAGTGAGGCGAAAGCCCAGGACGCGTTCGCGCGGTTTAAAGACCACCTGAGAGTAGAAGAAAACGCCCGGACCAAAAACCAAGGCAAACCGTTTCGGCTAATCAAGGAAGAGTCAAACGCGTGGGGAGATGAAGGCTTTGTATCTGACGTTCTGGGGTCTGAAGCCGTAGCATTCAGAAAAGGAAGGTTCATCGTAAACGTGAGCGTCCCGCAGCCCGCTGATAACAAAGACGTCTTTTTCAGCAGACAATTCGCGCCTCATGTACTCAAAGCGATTCAGGATAAGTAAGCTACTTCCGGCGCGGACAGCGGTGACTTTGCTAGCGAACTGATCTAGGGACAAACTCTTCGTAATGCGTTTCGTGACCAACAACCTGTTCTCGGTGTTCGTAATATTGGCGACAACTTTCGTTGCTCATGCCCAAACTTCTGCGCAGTTGCGAGCGAGATATGGCGAACCACAAACGACGGAGCTCAAAAATGGCCGGCCCGCAGTGGAACGGTTTCTGGTGCGAACCAATATCCAAATGACTATTCGCTATACCGACGAGGGCGAACCATGCGAAGCGAATCTAAAGCCGGTTCCAAACTCCACGGCAAAAACCGGCCGGCCGGAACACGCACTGGATGGTGACTACATGTCCACAGCGGAGGTCATCACCGTGATCAATGAAAGTCTGCCAGCGGAAAGAAGGGGCAAGAAAATCCAAGAGTTCCATGTCAATGGCGGCGATCCGGAGATGAAACTGCATCATGTTGGATGCACGGGTATGCTCATTGCCCAGTTTGAGAACGCAACCGTTAACGCTGCGTCATGGTGTTGGGGCGGGACGATCTCTGTGACTATTCGTTGGGGCAAGACATCATGCTCCGCACAGGTAATTAACCAAAAAGCTAATAATTTCTGGCATCATTTTACCGGCGTTTATCTTCCGTTCATATTCCGTTAACTAGACTCCCGGCGTTCCCTTATCAGCCTTCGAAGTGCGGGATAGCGCCCCGGCGGCTGTCCAGCGAGGGAGATTGCCTCAATGTCTGTGGTCGTACTTGCCGATTTACGCGGCAAAGGTGGTTCTGTTTCCAAGGACACCGTTGTCGGTGGTTATGGGTCGCGCTTTCGCGGCGATTCCGTGACCACGCGTATCGCGAAGAACATCCGCCGCGTCTTCCTCAATGTCCCCAGCATTCACGTCGGTTATCTGACGGCAATCTTTGCGGCCGCCGGTCACAAAGTAATCGTGACGCGCGACGACAGACCGGTGGCGGGCGATCTGGCGCTGGTGCTGACTTCGCTGGTCGATTACCGTCATGAACGCGAGTGGGCCATCGCGGCGCGCAAACGCGGCTTGACCGTCGGGTTCTTTGGCACGCCCGCCACGCATCTGCCCGAATTGTTCGATGGCGCGGCAGACTTTGTGATCAAGGGCGAGCCCGAAGCGGCGGCGATCGGAATCGCGAATGGCGAGCGCTGGCGCGGCCTGGTGAACAGTCCGGCGATCGATGATCTCGATTCGCTGCCGTTTCCCCGTTGGGACTTGATCAAGACGAAGCGGTTTGCATATGCGAGCCACAACGGAGTCGGCTTGACGCGGGCGTTTCCGATGCTGACCAGCCGCAGTTGTCCGGAACACTGCACCTATTGTCCGCATCGCATCACCGCCAGTTACCGCGCGCGGACGGTAACTTCGGTCGTCGATGAAATGGCAGAGCTTTGCAAATTCTCGCCGCGGCCGCACATTAAAATTCGCGATCCGTTATTCACCTACGATCGCGATCGTTGTTTCCGCATCAGCGACGAGATTCGCACGCGCGGACTCGAGCTGACATTCGAGTGCGAGACCCGCATGGATGATCTCGATGAAAAGTTGATTCGAGAAATGCACGCCGCCGGCTTGCGCGAAATCTCTTTCGGCGTCGAATCGCCGGATCCTTTGGTGCTGAAGAAAGTGGCGCGGCGCTACATCCCACACGAACACATGAGCGCAATGGTGAAATTGTGTTGGGAGCTCGGCATCATGACCCCGGCTTTCTACGTCATCGGTTTCCTGCAGGAGACGGAAGAAATGATCGAGGACACGATTCAGTTTGCCTGTGACCTCGATACGACCTACGCCAACTTCAAAATTCTTACGCCATATCCCGGTACGCCGCAGTTCAAGCAACTAAAACCGCTCATCTTTGAAACTGATTGGGAGAAATTTGACGGCTACACGCTGACTTTCAATCATCCGCATTTGACGCCGCGGCGCGCGCGGTTGATGCTGGGGATGGCGTATTCGCGTTTGCTGGCGCGGCCGAGTCAGTTGATGAACTGGATAGGACTGCACAAGTATTCGCATCATCCCTGGCTGCAAAAGGCAGACGCCTGGTCGTGGCGGCAACAGGAATATTTCGACCGGCCGTGGCTGGCGGAACGAAAGGCGACCGTATGAATTTGCGCACCATCCCACGTTATGGCGTTCGCTCGATTCCCGGCGATGAGAAAGAGATCATCGCCGCATTTCGTCGTGGCGAGGCAGTCGCAGGGCCGGCGATTCACGAGTTCGAAGAGAAGTTCGCAAACTACCATTACATGGACCACGCCATCGCGACTTCGTTCGGGCGGATGGCTTTCTATTATCTGCTGCGCGCCTGCGACTTTCCGCCGGGAAGTGAAATTATTTTTCCCGCCGTGACCTTCTGGGCTGTGCCCGAGATGGCGCGGCAGGCTGGTTATAAACCTGTCTTTGTCGATGTCGATCCGCTGACGTTCAATATCGATCCGAAATTAATCGCCGCCGCAATTACCGGACGCACGCGGGCCATCGTGCCGACGCACTTGTATGGCCGGCCCTGCGATATGACAGAAATCTTGAGCATTGCAGCGAAGCACGGACTGGTGGTGATCGAAGATTGTGCGCAGGCGGTGGGCGCGCGCTACCGGGGACGGCTGGTCGGAACTTTCGGTCAAGCATCGTTTTTCAGTTTTCAAATGCTCAAAGGCATCAACACCTACGGCGGTGGCATGGTGATGACGAATGACGCCACGCTAAGTGCGAAGGTCCGTGAGCAAAGCGAAGCGGAGCCGTTGCAAAGTGCGGGCGATTTGGTAAAGCGTTTCGCCGGGGGATTCGCGTCACGAATCGGAATTAGTCCGAAAGGTTTCACCTTTTGGGGATTTCCGATCCAGGCGATTGCATCAGTCTTCGGCCACTACGATTTATCAAAATACATTTGGGAGAAGATTCGGCCGCTAAAACCTTTCCCCCGAACTTATCGGCAGCGATATTCAAACGCGCAAGCGTTGCTGGGAATCCGTGCGTTGGCCAGGCTCGATCATTTTAATTTGCGCTCGCAGGCCCACGCGGCTTCGTACAGCAAAGGTCTGGCGGACTGCCGCTCGGTGCAAACACCGGCCATCGACCGGGCGGACGAAAATGTTTTCTATCAGTACTGCGTTTACCTTTCGGACGCCGCGCGCGCCAGCCGCCGCGCCATTCGCAAAGGTGTCGATTTTGAGACGACCCACGTTGATGTCTGTTCTTCGTTACCGCTCTTCAAGGATTCTGCCGCAGATTGTCCGGGCGCTGAATTGACGGCGCACGCTTTGCAGTTGCCGGTTTACTCGCGTCTGCGCGATGCAGACGTGGACCGGGTCCTGCAAGTTGTGCGCGAAGTCACCCGTGACTTGCCGCCGCTTGAAATTCATGCGCGGCAAAGAGAAGTTCGTTTGTCGGACGCTGCACCGAATCAACTTGCACGCAGCCAGCAGGCTGGTGTTATCTAGTCGGGGTGATCTTCAATCTGCTCATCGAAAGATTGGGTTTTCTTTTCTTCCAGCCTGAGCAAAGCTGGGGAATGCGCCTGCTGCCGAAATGGGGTTACCTGGCGATTCCGGTGGCGGCGTTTTGGGAAGGCGAAGTTGTGCTGATCGCGGCGGGCGCGTTGTGCGGCCGTGGGTATCTCGATTGGAAATGGACCATCTTGCTGGCGGCGATTGGCGGATCGGCGGGCGACCAGATGTATTTTTACGCCGCGCATGAACGCGCCGCGCGGCTAATCAAGAAATCGAAGCGGCTGAGCAAATGGTATCCAAAGATCAGCAAATTCGTTTTGCGGCACAGCACCATCGCGGTGCTCTTTTCGCGGTTTGCGGCCGGCTTTCGCATTTCGATCCCGCTGGTTTGCGCCACCGCCGGCATGCCGGCAAAAAAATACAGCGTCTTGAGCATCACGAGCGGTTTCCTGTGGGCTTCGTTCTGGGTCGCAGTTAGTTATCAAGGAGCACGACTAGCGT
>CBFHBI010000005.1:0-14917 GCA_965653755.1 uncultured Blastocatellia bacterium | reverse complement strand
CGATGCTTACCGGTTTGAAAATGGGTTGGACTGAGCCATACGTCGTTTTGCTTTTGGCGCTGACAGTTTTTTGCGCGTGCCGAAAACCACAGTTGTTGCCGTACGCGCTCGGTTTATTAATTGCGGTCAAACAATACGCAATCTTTGCGGCGCTGGGGGTGTTCCTTTTGCCCATCGATCGTAAGAGGGTGAAGAGTTATGCGTCGATCGTCATCAAGGCGCTGGCGGTGGCGACGTCGTTGACTCTGCCGTGGATGCTTTGGAATGTGCGCGGGTTTTTTAACGACGTGATCGGCCTCCAGTTTCAATTGCCGTTTCGCATGGATGCGCTGAGTTATCTTGTCTGGCTAACTTACAACACCGGCCGGCAGCCTCCGGCGGCGATTGGTTTCATCATGATCGCACCGGTGGTCGCGCTGATGGCCTGGCGCGGCGCGCGCACGCCCGCGGGATACGCGACTGCCGTGGCGATCATCTTTCTGACTTTTTTTGCTTTCAACAAGGCAGCTTTTATCAACTACTATTTCTTTGTGATTGGCGCGATGTGCTGCGCGATTGCAGCGGCGGGTGGGCCGGCGTACGCGGCCGCAAGAGGAGAAGCCAATGGCGGAAGCCAAAACTAAACCAACGAAGCAAACTGTGAAGGACTTTATCAGCAAACTGCCTGACAAGCAGACGCGCGAGGATTGCACGGTGATCGTGAAGCTGATGGAAGAGGCAACAAAGCAGAAGGGCGTGATGTGGGGAACCAGCATCGCCGGGTTTGGCCTGACTACCATCAAATATGCAGGCGGCCGAGAAGACGACTGGCCATTGATTGCGTTTTCGCCGCGTAAGACGAGTCTGACGCTTTACATCAGCGCCAGCGACCCGAAGAAAGCCGATCTGTTAGCGAAGCTTGGCAAACATAAAGTCTCAGGGAGTTGCTTGCACATCAAGCGTCTGGCGGATGTGGACTTGCCGACGCTCAAGAGAGTGATCAATCTGGCGGCGAAGAAGAAATGAGTTTGCCTTTAGGAAATGGGCTTGGTCTCAGAGTCAGCTGAAAGGAAGTAAGCAGCGATGTTTTCCGTCGCGCGCGGCGGAATGTTTATAGAAAAACCGAGTTTGTTTGTCTCTCTTTTTGTTGTGCAAAATGCAGAGCATTTTGCTCAACCCGAGGGAATCGAAAGCGCGCTGCAAACTATAAACATCCCGCGCCCTCCGGCGCGACCATCAATCGACAGACGGCGCAGACATCGATCATTCACTTCGGTAAGAGCTTTAGGGAATGCATTTCAAGAGCCAACTATGCGACACTGAAGTCGCATCTTGATCCCATCCGCTCTCGCAGATGGTTTGACGATCCGGCTGCGTAGTTTGCTGACTTCGTAAAGTGCCCTCTTCAAAGTACGGAGCCATCGGGAGAAAATCATGAAAACTATTTATTCAATCACTGCGACTGTTTTATTCGCGCTCACGTTTGTCGCTTCGGCGTGGGGCGCCGCGACCGTCACCATTGTCGAGCTTGGTCTTGCCGCCCAGACCGACGCCGACACCGGTGGCCGCGGCCGCCAATGCGCCTGTGCCGCCGAGCAAGATTGCCCTGATTGATACTTCGATGTTTGGCGATGAGAAGAACGGAATCTATCGGTACGTTGACGCGGCCAAGTCTGTCCAGGCGCAGTTTCAAAGCCAAACGCAGGAGCTACAGAATCTCGAGAATCGGCTGAATACGTTGAGCAATGAACTGGACGCTTTGATGAAAGCGAACCCGATCAATCAACAAGCGATTCAGGCCAAGCAACAACAAGGAGCGACGCTGGAAGCCGAGTACAAAACGAAGAAAGACAAATTGGATGCGGATGTGAACAAACGTTATGAAGAAGTGGTCGCGCCCAACTCGAAACAAATTGGGGCCGAGTTGGACCAGTTTGCGACACAGCGCGGGATTACGATGACGCTCGACATCAGCAAGATGTTACCGGCGATTCTCACCGCAGTGCCGGCAATCGAGTTAACCAAAACATTCATCAGTGAATTCAACGCCAAGTATCCGCGGACCGGATCCCCGCCGCCGACGGCTCCGGCTGGGACGTCCAGGCCGAGACCGTAGAGAAGAATGACCCGCAGATTACGCAGATTGCACAGATTAAGAAAAACTTGAAGTCACGCAGAAAGGGAGGCCAGCGTTAACTGTCCTCCCTTTGCTTTGTAATCTGCGCAATCTCCGTAATCTGTGGATATTTTCACGGACCGAAGCGATTACGGTACTCGCTGGAAGTAATGAAGGCCTTCACCATTTCCGCCGACCGGTAGTCGCCGTTGAATTGATTCATTTTATTCAACCAGAAATCGAAGCCGGAGAAATCGGTGTCCGGCAAATCATCGGGGTTGCGGCGCAAATAGCCGTAGTACTGCATCAACACAAAGGCCTGTCGGAATTCCGCCGCCGTGAACGTCTGATTCTCGGCAATCTTTCTGAGCACCGTCGCACGAGTCTCCTGCCCGTTGCCGAGCCCGTTCACGAAGTTGTTGCGGTCGGTTGACGACAAAACATTTCCAACTTGCGAATTGAGCTTATCGACATATTGCGCGGCAGTCATGGTCGCCGGGAAGTTGGCCAGGAACTCAGCGCGGTTGACGAATCGATTGATAAAATCAACCGTGTTCGATTCAAGTAGTTGCTGATAACCTGGGTTGTTGACGATAACTCCATGCCCGATGTCCTGACTGTCGGCGACGAATTCGCGGTAACGCGGAAATCCGCGTGGGCGTTGCGAGGTCGCAGGCAGCGATGCCTTATACAAGCGATAGACCTCAAAGCCTGTGTTCTGAAATTCGAGCGACAGGAAGAACGCGGCCGAGGTATCGATGCGCTTGACTAGCCGGCAGTTCGCGTCACTGCCGCACGAATCAATATTGTTAACCCAAAAATCAACGCCGGCCGGGTCTGGAGCGCGATTAAGAAAATCGTGATAAGTCTGGCCAACGAAGTCGCGCGAGTTGTCAACGTTGTTCGATAAACTCGGAGCGCTATCGCGAATCAGCAGTTGCGCCGCGCTGAGCGTACCGAGGCCGGTGTTGTTGCCGGTCGCGTTGGTCAATGAAAGATTCACAGTCTTCATTGATGACGCCCCGCCGTTATCGCTGAGCAGCACGTTGAAGGTCTTCGAGGTCTCGCCCGGAGCGAACCGCAGTGTGCCGATCGCGGTCGTGTAATCAATCCGCTCTGCGGCAGTGCCGTCGAAAGTCGAATAATCGACCGTGGCCGCCGACGAGGGATCACCGCTGCGATTGACAGTAACAGTGGCCGTCTCTCCGCCTGAAAAACTGTCAAACTGCGCGACCGAGAAATTGATCTGGCTCGTCACTGTCTTTGAACCGCCGCATGGAGTCAAGGGCGAGGTAAACTGGCGCGGGTTTGGATCGGCCAGCGTGAAATCGTTGGCGTTATTGTTGGTGTCGGTGCAACCGTTGCTGAGGCGCATCGCCGCCTTGGTAAGTGTCGGTGTGGGCGCCGCTGGTCCTTCTGCCAAACATTTACTCGAGCCATAGGCCACGAAATCAGCGACCGTGCCGGTCGCGGGTGGGCAGCCCGGGGTAAAAGTCAGGCCCGGCGGCAACAATTCGATTTGCCCGCTGGTGCTGCCGAGGCTGGTCGTATTGATCGAGAATTGACCCGGCACCGGTTGACCACTGGTGCCGTTGCCGTTGAAGCGCACCAGCAGATGCGTTCCCGGCGCGATCGTAAAGCTGCTGTTGAAAGTGGCGCTTTGATCTAATTCGGTCGAGCCTTCAGAGCTGAGGATCACCAGGGTCCAGCCATTGATGTCGATGTTGGAACTGCCGGCGTTGAAAAGCTCGACGTAATCATTCTGGAAAGTCGCGCCAGATTCGCCTCCGCGCGTGTAAATCTGACTGATGCGCAAGGCTGAACCGCCCGGCACTGGTGTGGGACTCGGAGTCGGCGTGGGCGTCGGCGACGGGCCTCCATCGTTGTCGTGGATGAAGACCTCTGCCGCAGCTGGGTCGCCGGTCGCAGCGTTGCCGGTGGCATTTGTCAGAGTTACGACGAACAATTCGTCTGGTTCGGGAATGGAGTCGTCAATAATCGGGATATCGATAGTCTTCTGTGTTTGACCCGGAGCGAAACTAATCGTTTGCGCCACCGTCGTATAATCGCTGCCTGCAATCGCAGTTCTGTTTGAAGTGGCAATATCGACGGTTGCGGCCGTATTGACATCGCCCGCGCGCACAATTGTGACGGTAACCTTGCCGGCGTTTTCGTTGACGTCATATCGAGCGAAAAAACCGTCAGCCGCAGGCGCCTGGAAAATGATTAGACTTTGTCCCGGCGGGGTAGCCGTCGGCGACGGGTTCGGTGGTGGTCCAAGATCCTCGTGGATTACGATCTTCGATGAAGCGGTCGCACCGAGCGAGGCATTGCCAGTCGGATGAAACAGGTTCAGCAGAATCGTTCTGTCGAATTCCGAAGTTCCGTCGTCGATGATTTTAAGGTCGTAACTCTTCGAAGTTTCACCAGGAGCAAAAGTGACGGTGCCCGCGGCGCCGATATAATCCCGACCGGCGATCGCGGTGCCGTTCGACGTGGCGCCATCAATTGTGGCGCTGCTGGAGACATCGCCCGTGCGTGTAATCGCAATTGTGACTTTTCCGGCACTCTCGTTGACGTCATATTGTGCCGCGGAAAAATTGAACTGGCTGCCAGTTGTTGGCGTGCCCGTCGGCGTCGGAGTCGGCTGCGTGCTCCCACCGCACGGAGTCAAAGGCGAAGTAAACTGGCGCGGGTTGGGATTAGCCAGAACGAAATCGTTCGCATTGTTGTTCGTGTCGGTGCAACCGTTGTTGAGCCGCATCGCCGCCTGCGTCAGTGTCGGTGTGGGCGCCGCTGGTCCTTCCGCCAGACATTGACTCGATCCGTAGGCAACGAAATCGGCGACAGTGCCGGTCGCCGGCGGGCAGCCCGCGGTATAGGTTACGCCCGGCGGCATCAGTACGATTTGCCCGCTCGTGCTGCCGAGACTGATCGTATTGATTGCGAGTTGGCCCGGCACCGGTTGACCGTTGGTGCCGTTGCCGTTGAAGCGCACGAGTAAGTGCGTTCCCGGAGCAACCGAAAAACTACTGGTAAAAGTGCCGCCTTGATCCACTTCGGTATTACCTTCAAAGGTAATCACGGCCAGGGACCAGCCGTTGATGTCGATATTGGAGCTGCCGGCATTAAAGATCTCGACGTAATCATTCTGCAGAGTCGCTCCTGGTTCGCCGCCATGTGGGTAGATCTGGCTGATGCGCAGAGCTAAATTGCCCGGTATCGGGGTCGGACTCGTAACTGGTGTCGGACTTCCATTCGGTGTCGGTTGCGGACCGCCGCATGGTGTCAAGGGTGAACTAAACTGGCGCGGGTTTGGATCGGCCAAAGTGAAATCAGCGGCGTTGTTGTTGGTGTCGGTGCAACCGTTGTTTAAGCGCATCGCCGCCTTCGTAAGTGTCGGCGCGGGCGCCGCCTGTCCTTCTGCCAAACATTGACTCGAGCCGTATGCCACAAAGTCGGCTACCGTGCCACTTGCCGGCGGACAGCCCGCGACAATATTCACACCAGGCGGCACTACTTCGATTTGCCCGTTGGCGCCTAGACTGGCGGTCGTGATCGGAAATTGACCTGGTACGGGTTGGCCGTCGGTGCCGTTGCCATTGAAGCGCACCAGCAGATGCGTTCCCGGTCCGATGATAAAGCTCCCGTTAAAAGTGCCGCCTTGAATCTTTGGATCTCCAGTAGTGATGACCGCGAGTGACCAGCCGTTGATGTCGATGTTGGAACTACCGGCATTGAATAACTCGACATAGTTGTTTTGAAAAGTTGCGCCCGGTTCGCCACCATGCGTATAGATTTGGCTGATCCGGAAATCATTTGTCGCTGTTGGCGCATCGCTCGCCTGGCCCGCGCTGTGGGCGCGGTCGGTGCTCTTGATAGCAAACGGAGTCAGAGTAATCTCTCCGTCGCCAACTTGCGCAGCTTGGTTGCCGCCGTTGATTTCAAACGGAGTGATACTAACCGCCCCTTGTGTTTGAGCCGCCGGATCAAAAACTTGCGCGCCCGGCGTCCCTGGCTTTGATTTCATTAGGGCCGACGTTGGACCAAGGGCGAGACAAAGGGCGCCGATAACTAAGAGCAAAGGCAAGAATAGATAACGCATGGACACGAATCTCCTGAGACTGAGATAGTATGCACTCGACTCACGTTTACGAGCCTCGCGGGCAATTGCGATGGCAATGTTCGGGCTGGGGCGATTAGTTTACACCAAGCCCCGCAAAAATAAAGGCCTACCGCGCGAAATTACACTAAGGTAAACCATCAATTCGCGACGTAATCCACGAAAAGCTTTGCCAATGGTCCGGGCTGCACAGTAATGAGGTCAGTACCACCTGCGTTAGCGGGTGGGTTAAGGCGAACCTCGCCGCAATGACCCGCTCTTTGACCCATCCGCTTACGCGGATAGTACTGACTCCGACGAAAAGTCGGGCAGCGCACCATAACCTTTTATCCGCGGCGCAGTTTATATAGATTAGGAAGACGATGGCGGGCAGCGAACCTGCACAGAAACCGCGTCTCGGGAAGTTGGACGAGACGGATGAGCGGCGCTTGGTGGAAGCGGCGCAGCAGGATCGCGCGCGGTTTGCAGACGTGTACGAGAGATATTTCGAGCTGGTTTATGCCTATGTCGCGCGGCGCGTTCGCGATCGCGCGGCGACTGAGGATTTGACCAGCGAAGTGTTTCGCAAAGCGCTGGCGAACGTCAATCGGTTCAAATGGACCGGCGCGCCGTTTGGGGCGTGGCTGTTACGGATTGCATCAAATTTGATCGCGGATCGGGCAAAGCGCCAGGCGAAAGAGAGCGGCGCGGTCGCAGACGAACGGAGCAGTAGCCCGCGCGTCAGCAAGGGCGTTGGTACGCCCTCCCTAACGGTCGGGCTACTGCCCGGCGATTCCTCGAGCGCGGCCGGATCGCAACAGACCCAGTTGGAAGAAGCAGAGCGACGTGCGTGGGTGATTCGGATGGTGGACGAACTGCCCGACGATCAGCGTCGTGTAGTCACGATGCGATTTGCGGAAGAGAAATCGATTAACGAAATTGCGTCGGCACTCGGGCGCAGTGAAGGCGCGGTGAAGCAATTGCAGTTTCGTGCGTTTCAAAATCTGCGGGCGAAACTGGACCTTAGATAATGAACGAGTCAGTACCATCCGCGTGAGCGGATGGGTCGGACACGCAAATGAATGAAGTTGAATTAACAGAGCAACTCGACGAGGCGATCGACGCGATGATAGCGGCGGGTGGCGTTGTGCCGGCTGAAGTCGAGGAGCAAGTGGCCGAATTGCTTGGCATCGCAGTCGAATTGCGCGTTTTGCCGCGCGCCGAATTCAAGGAGCGTTTGCGAAAGGAACTTGAAAAGGAGGCAATCATGAATACCGGAACGAAAGAGGCGTCGAAAGTGAGTCCGATCCGCGAAGGATTTCGCACCATAACTCCTTACCTGGTCGTGCCGGACGTATATGCTGAAGCTGAGTTTCTCAAACAGACGTTCGGTGTTGAGGGACCTATTTTCGGCCTTGGTACGCAAGGCGGATTTCACGCCGAATACAACATCGGTGGATCGATGATCATGGTCGGCGGCGGCGGCGAAGGTTCGCAATGGAAGGGTCCGTCACAGCCAACCTACATCCATCTGTACGTTGAAGACGTAGATGCGATCTATGAAAAGGCAGTGCAAGCGGGAGCGACGAACGTGTCGCCGCCGGCCGAACGATTTTACGGTGACCGCGAATGTGGCTTTCGCGATCCGGGCGGCAATGAATGGTTTGTCGCCACGCATCACGGTGAGTCGTTTATTCCGCCGGGGCACCCGAACCTGATGCCGACGCTGTTACCGGTCGGCGCGCCAAAGATGATCGACTTCCTAACACAAGCATTCGGCGCCGAGGAACTCGAGGTCCATCGTTCGCCGGACGGGGCTGTGAAGCACGGTTCGATCCGCGTGGGCACGTCCGTCATCGAGCTGGGCGAAGCGCACGATAAATGGCAGCCGATGCCATCGGTCTTCATGATGTACGTCGATGATGTGGATGCGTGGTATGAGCGTGCCACGAAAGCAGAAGGAGCGATCGCGAAGGATGCTCCCAAGCTGCAACCGCACGGCGCGCGCATGGGATCGATTCAGGATCCGTTCAATAATACCTGGTACATCGCATCGCAAGTTCAGACTGTCGGAGAACCGCCAGCAGAATAAGAAAGGACAACCATGGGCGCGCCAAAAATGTTTCGCATAGCTTTGCAGGTGGGTGATCTTGAAGCAGCCGGAGCTTTTTATTCGCAGCTGCTTGACGATCCGGGGATTCCGATTCCACGTGGCTCGCGTCATTACTTCCATTGCGGCTCGATGATTTTGGCGCTGGTAGATGTGACGAAAGGCGGCGAGCAACCGCAGCCGACGCCGGATTACATCTATTTCGCGGTGAACAACCTCGCAGAGATTTACGAACGCGCGCAGGCCCTCGATTGTTTGTGCCCGGATCGTTATCACGATCAAAACGCCGGCGAGATCGTAAAGCGTCCGTGGGGCGAAGTTTCTTTCTATGTTGAAGACCCTTGGGGCAATGGTTTGTGCTTCGTCGATGAGACGACGTTGTTTACCGGTCAGTGATCCAGATCATTGCGCGGGCCGCGGGCGCCGGTGTAGAGTCTCAGCCGCGAAGGAGACTCATGCGAACCAAAATCATCGGAGCCACGGCTTTGCTCGCCGCATTCCTTATTTGCCTGGCGTGCAGCAACAAAGGCGCGACCGCCATTTCCACTCAACAAACCAACGCAGCTCAAGGCAGCGCCGGCGAGCTGCGCTTCAAAGCGCCTGACGGCTGGACCACCGAGAAGGCTTCGTCGTCTATGCGCGTCGCGCAGTACAAGCTGCCCAAAGTCGAAGATGACAAAGAGGATGCTTCGCTGGTGCTTTATTATTTCGGCTCGAACCAGGGCGGCACCGCGCAGGCGAATATCGATCGTTGGATTGGACAGATGGAACAGCCTGACGGTAGCGATTCGAAGAGCAAAGCCAAGACCGACACGTTGACCGTCAACGGATTGAAAGTGACCACCGTCGATGTGACCGGAACTTACACCGCGGAAATGGCGCCGGGCAGCCAGACTTTTCACAACGACGCCAACTATCGTCTGCGCGCAGCCGTGATCGAAACGCCGAGAGGGAATTATTTTGTAAAGCTTGCCGGCCCGGCCAAAACAATTGCGCGTTGGGATCAGTCCTACACCGATTATTTGAAGTCATTCGAGTTTAAATAGGCTGCGTGTCAGAACCGGGAGCGGTAGCGACCGGATCAAGAAGTACCTTTGTGAGTACCTCAACCGATCGCGGGACGATGAAATTACTTTCAAATTAACTAGCGTTTTGATCCGGTCGCTACCGCTCCCGGTTCTGACACTGTTGGCAACGAAACATGACCCCTTCCCCCCGACCAACATCTATTCGCGATCAAGTTCCGGCTACTGAATGGCAAACGCGTGTCGATCTGGCGGCCGCGTATCGTCTCGTTGCTTTGTACGGTTGGGACGATTTGATCTTCACGCATATTTCAGCGCGCGTACCTGGATCGGAACATCACTTCCTGCTGAATCCATACGGCATGATGTTCGACGAAGTCACGGCCTCGAGTTTGGTGAAGATCGACTTGCAGGGCAACAAGGTGATGGACTCGCCGCACTTCATCAATCCGGCGGGCTTTACCATTCACAGCGCAGTGCACGAAGCCCGCGAAGATGCTTTGTGCGTGATGCACCTGCACACGCGCAACGGCATTGCGGTGTCCGCGCAGAAAGACGGTCTGCTTCCGCTTTCGCAGCAGGCGATGTTCGCGCTCGCTTCGCTGGCGTATCACGACTACGAAGGGCTGGCGCTCGATGAGCAGGAGAAGCCGCGCCTGGTGGCAGACTTTGGCAACCGAAAGTTTTTGATCTTGCGCAACCACGGTTTGTTAACTGTCGGACGCACCGTGGCCGAAGCTTTTCTAAGTATGTTCCTGCTGGAACGTGCGTGCGAAATTCAGATTCTGGCCCAGGCGGGTGGCGGCGAACTTTCACCAATTCCTAAAGAGATTGTCGGTCGCGTCGCTTCGCAAATGGACGCTGTCACGGTTGGGATGGGTGCGGCGCTGACGTGGCCGGGTTTGTTGCGAAAGTTGGATCGAATTGATCGTTCGTATCGTGACTGAGTCTCCATAGATGAAAGCCTTTCTGCTCTTCAGTGCCGGCTTCATCGTCTGCGCGGGTGCGTTTCTTGGACTCTGGCGCCTTGGGCTCGTCCACAATTCCCTACTTGACGGGCTGCGCGCCGACGCGAGCACCACCGTCACAGTTGTAGAGAAAGTCGTTGCACCAAACGGCGAATTTGTGGCCACGCTCAACCGAGCGGAGAACGCAGTTGGTTGGTGCGAGTTGCGGCTTAACGTTACTCGAAACGGTGAAGCGTTCGATTGGGAACGTGAGTATGTCTCGATCGCCGGTTGTGATACTCAACTCGCTTTGCAATGGTCGGCCGACACTCAACTTACCGTCACGTATTGGAATAGTGATCCAACCAAAGCCATCCACACATACCAGCAGTATCATAGCAAGGACAGCGCCGTTAAAATTTCTTATCTCTTCAAACAATCGCAATGAAGAAGCGAATCCTCGGACCCTTCCTGGCTGGCGCGATCTGTTTCGCGGTGATCTACGGATTCTTCTGGCTGCTCGCGACGTTAATCGAAAAGTCCTTCGACCGCGACTTTGGACGAAGCGATCTCATAGTGCAGGGTGAAGCTATATCTCCCAATCAACATTATGTCGCGACGACCTATGTTGACAGCGGCGGAGGAGCCGCCGGTTGGTGTGCTCGAGTTGTAGCCATTCGCAAAACTGATCAGCAGTTCAATCCTGATCAGAACCGCGTATTCAACATTCAGTGCGACTCGAAAGTGGAGGTGGCGTGGACGAACGATAGTAATCTGCTGATAAAGTTTGCGTCAGCCGCTGACAGCGTAAGCGTGTCTCAGCAATCCTTAAGCGTTGACAAAGCTGTAAAGATTTCGTATGCGGCTGACACTCCAGGAGTGAAAGAGTCTCGGCCTTAAGCAACTTCGCGGGACGGATTGCTCAATAGATAAATCGCTTCCATGATCGCCGTGCTCACTTCTTCGGGCAGGTGTTCACGCGCCGCCATGTGACGCAGCGCCGGCAATACCTGTTGCTGGTTGCTCAGACCGATTAACTTCACCGCAGTCAGACGGACTTCGAGATTGCTGTGCTTGGCAATCGCGGTCATCAATGGCTGTGTCTCGCCGGCTTTGGCCATCAGGAAAAGAATCGAGAAGGCGTCATAAGTGCGATCCCGTCCTTCGCCCGCGAGGCTGTTGATGGCGTTGGCGGCCAAACCTGATCCGGCGATTGCCGATCCAATCTTGCGGCGACGTTCCGGCGAAGCTTCGCGCAGCGCGCGCGTGAACGACGCGGCCAAATCGGGTTGCAGGCTGTAGAGCGAGCGCGCCGCCGCGTTGCGCACTTCCACGCTCGGGTCATCGAACGATTTGGTAATCAACGCAAAAGCGTCTTCGCCGCCGGTGTCCGCGAGATCGACCAGCGCCGCAGCCCGATTCGATGAGTCGGTGCTCTGCAACCGCTCGGCGATGTCGCCCGGGAGAACTTGCGCGCGTGGGCGAATCAAAGGGGCGGTCGGATTTTCGAGATTCGTTGAAGCGCCTGGCGATTCAGTCGATACGTTCGACGGAGCCGCATTCGCCTTATGATGAAGATCGATCGTCAGCCACGGATCTTCCGCTGCGTTTCCGGATGGCTCGCCCGAAAGCGCGATAGATTTGCTGTCAATCTCAATCGGTTCTGCCTCCGCTTCCGGATTTTGCAGCGACTCAATGTCCGTTGCCAGACGCTGCTCGCGCACAGCGCGTTGCGCCGACTCAGCCTGGGCCTTTTCGCGAATGGCTTCGAGTTGCCGCAGCCGCTGGTTTTCCTCGTCGGCCATGCGTTGCGCCTGCGCCTCAGCCTGGCGCGCTGCGTCCTCATGAGCCGGCAATCTGGATTCGGTCTCTTTGATGCGAGCCAGGTGCTCAGTTTCCAGGCGCGCGAGTCTTTCGATCTCGTCGCTCAGACGCTGTTCCTGTTCGCTCAATTCTTTGACGCGTGCCTTTGCCGCTTGCCGCGCTTCTTCATGTTCGCGCAGCCGGGCTTCGGCAGCTTCGACGCGTTTGACCTGTTCTTCTTCGGCCTGCCGCAACGCATCGATCTCTGACGAGAGTAGTTGTTCTTTTTCGGATCGTTTTTGCGTGCTTACCTGGACGCCATGTCGAACCTGGTCCAGCGCGCGCAAACGTACCTCGGCCTCTTCGACCGATTTGGCGCGATCCTCCTTGCTCTTCAAAACATTTTCGTATTCGACATTGACCAGTTCAGCTTTTTCGGCGTGTTGTTGCGCTTCGGCCTCGGCCTGATAACAAGCCTTGACCTGATCGGCCAGTTGCGCCTGAAGTCCTTCGATCCTTTTGACCTGATCGTCTTCCTGCTCGCGCAAAACGGCGATCGTCCGCATCAGTTCCTGTTCCTGAGCCGTGCGGGTCTCAACTTCCGCTTCCGCCGATCGTTTCGCCTCTTCGAGAGGGGCAATGCGCTGTTTGATCTCTTCAATGCGCGCCAACGTTTCCTTCTCGGCGCGACTGAGACCTTCCAGCTCGTTCTTCAGCTTCTGCTCTTTTTCGAGTTGCAGCTTTGCCTGCGCGTCGGCCAGTTGCTGTGACTTGCGTTGCTCAACCAGCCGCGTCTCGATTTCGACGACGCGCTTCTGCAGCTCGCTTTCACTCTGCCGGAGCGATTCAAGCTCACTCTTGAGAGACGCTTCTTTCGCGCTGTTTTCGGCAAGCAAACTTTCGGTGGCGCTTAACTGGTTCCGGAATTCCTCTATTCTCGCCAACTGTGCGGCTTCAGCCTCACGCGCAGCTTCGAGTTCGGCTTGCACCCGGGCTTCTTCGGCGGCGTGCTCCTGCGCCTGCGCGCCAATCTCTTTGCCCGTTTCGCGCAACGCGGCCACGCGCTGCTCGTGCGCTTGAAAGATTTCGCGCGATTCCTCTTCGGCGCGTCGATGGGCTTCTTCGTGATTCTGCAGATCGGCCTTTGCATCCTCGATCGCCTGGCGCGTTTGCCGTTCCTGGTTAATCGAGTTTTGAATATCGGCCTCGACGGCCGCTAGCTGCGCGCTGGCCGCTTGGGCTTTTTCATTGATCTCCTGCCGCTCGCGTAAACGCGCTTCCAAAGCGAGGACTACTTGTTCGCCATCGACGATTTGTGCGCGCATTTGCTGCTCACTCGCGTGCAGCTCCTCGAGAGTGCTCTTGATGCGCGCTTCATCCGCCGCGGTCTTGTCATGACTCTTCTGCAGTTCCGCGAGTTCACGGTTTAAAACGGACAGGCGATCGTTCCGGGCCGGCTCCTCGAGACGCAACTCTTCCAGTCTGGCCGCGAGCACCCGTTCCTGATCGGCAATCTCCTGGGCTTTCCGCCGCGCCTCGCTCTCGGCGAAATGTTTCGCCTCAAGCTGCGCCAGCAAATTCGCTTCGGTAGCCTCGATCAGTTTCCGCTGTTCACTTTCAGTCTGTCGCAGACCGTCGATCTCTTCGGTCAGCCATTGAACGCGCTCAGCGCGCTGTTGCGATTCGAGGTGGCGACACTCATCTTCGTGCTGGACAATGCGATTTTCGGTTTCGGCAATCCGATTCAGTTCCAGCTGCTCGGTGACCTTCAAAGCCTCGAGCGCAGCTTTGAGTTCAAGCTCTTGCTGCGCGCGGTTTCGTGAGTCAAGTTCGGCACGCGCGCGTAAAGTTTCTAACTCGATGATCCTTTGCTGCTCGTCTTCGGCTCGCCTCCGGGCTTCGGCTTCGATTTGACGTCTGGTCTCCTCGTAGGCGCGGCGTTTCGCTTCCTCTTCAGCCTTGATCTTAGCGGCGGCGACTTCAGCACGCCGACGATCGAGTTCCGCTTCAACTCGCCGCAGCTTTTCTTCTTCCTGGTGTAATTCATCGACCGCCGCAAACGGATGTTCTGGCGTGCGCGGCGTGGTCCGGCGCTCCAGCGAAGCCGCCAGGTCAAGCCTTTGTTCGGTTGGCGGCGATTCAATGCGAGTCGAGTTTGTGGTGCGTGACTCAGAATGTTTTTGAGTAGGCGCCTGCTTCAGAAAGGCCTCACGCGCCTGCGCGAGATGATCGAGATTACCGCTGGCCAAGGCTGCCAACAGACGATCGGCAACCAGTCGCTGATCGGCCGAATCATCCTGATCGTTTCGTTCGGACACGCGATTGGGTGTGTTCATGTTGTCGGGTTCTGAGGTAGTGGATCCTAAAGGAGGTTGCTCCATGATGATTCTCCGCGCTCCTGCTCTTGAGACACTGGAGACCGGGGATTCCGGTCAAACAGCCAAGAATGGGTCAGCTTTGTTGTCCCGAGCGCCAGGTTTAGTCAGGTCTGACTTGGCGACGCTGCATGTCGCCGGGGCGAGCATGACGATTCGAAATCGTCAGGCCCGGATGTGGCGCATCCGGGCTTTTCGATTCTCGCAAAAAGCTGGGTTTGAGGTCAACTGACTTTTTGTCAGCCTAGAAACTGAAGCGAATTTGGGCTTCGATCAAGCGATTAAAGGGAGATGAACCGCCACCGCCGCGGCCACCAAACCCCGCAAATCCGCCGTTGCTCGTGTTCGAAATGCCAAAATTTGTCGAACTCAAGTTGCCCACGGGCTTACCGAAATTGACGTGGTTCAGAATATTTTGAAAGTTGACGCCGAACGTCAGGTTGTAGCGTTTAGCAGTGTC
>CBFHBI010000004.1:0-15398 GCA_965653755.1 uncultured Blastocatellia bacterium | reverse complement strand
CTGGATTATCGCTTGATGACGCAGTTCACTTCGTTCGTCGCAGTCGAAGAGATGATCGTCACTGAGGGCGGACAGCCGCGCCGGGTGGATGTTCCCGTGGACGTTCCGGAAGGTGTTAACCGTGAATCCATCTTCGGGCAAGAACAAAACCCGTACGGCTTCGGCGCTCAAATCTACACTGGCCATCGCAATTCAAAGCAGCCTGCAATCATGCCCAATCAGCCGCCTGTGGCGACGCTTAGTGCAACCGTAGTTACTCGGTCGGCAGACTTGTCGGCAATTCCCCAACCGACTCCTGCGCCAGCAACGGGCGCGGGTCAGGGCCCTGGTGGCGCGGGTAGCGGCGGTGTGGGCGCGGGCACGACAAGCCGCAAGCCGATTCAAACGGCACAGACGTATCCGATGATACTGGCCGATGAAGCCGAGCCTGCGAGAGTTCTTTCGCCCGAAGAGACGAAGCGTGCAGCCTTGCAGTCCAAGTTTCATCCCAGCGTGCTCTCTGTGATCGATCGCCTCCGGGCGCATAAAGCGGCAGCCGGCGCAGATGAAAAGAAATTCATTCACGACGGCAAAGCAGAGATTCAAGTCTGGTTTGTCGATAAGTCTGACGAGGCGATGGCGAAACTGAAGGAACTCGGTTTCGAAGTAATTCTCGATCCGAAAACGGCGAAGATGATCATTGGGCGCTTGCCGATTGAGAAGCTGGCGGCGCTCGTGGAGATGAAATCGGTTCGTTACGTCGCGCCGCAGATGAGTAATTAAATGTTTTGGAGTACCGCCTTTAGATGGCTCATTCAGGATTCCGCCTGAAGGCGGTACTCCGAACGCGAGCAGGAAGCTCAACAATGGCCCGATTCAAACATCCGCTGCATCACGTCCAGGTCGCTTCGCCGTGCAAAGCTGACTGGGACCAGATGATTGGCGATGGCCGCACGCGGTTCTGCGGCCAATGTAATTTGAACGTTTACAACTTGTCCGGTATGACCAGCGACGAGGCCGAAGGCTTGATCACTCGAACTGAAGGGAACCTTTGCGTCCGATTCTATCGGCGACGCGATGGATCGATCATTACGCAAGATTGTCCAATTGGTCTCCGCGCAGCGCACACCAGAGTTTCGTATTGGATGAAGGCTATTGGCGCAGGAACGCTGACGTTCTTGACAGCGATTGGCTTTCAAAGCTTGCTTGCCAACTTTCATCCGTTCGAGCCACGTTGGACGGTTGGTTCAATCAGAGAGCCCGTCGACGTTCCGGTAGTAAGTCAGTTTCCCGATGCTCCACAGGTCTATATGGGCAAAGCAGTTCGCGCGCCACGGCATCCTGAGAATCAGTTGTTAACCCACTCGAAAAACGAGCAGCGTTAGTTTTGAGCAGGCAGATCTGCGGGGCTTCATCTACAATGCGATTGAGTGAAAATGAAACTCGCCGCTGGCCTCTCAGTAAAGAAGTCCCAAATCAACGGCAAAGGCTGTTTCGCGACGCGCGCATTTTCACGCAGAAGGAAGATCGCCGAATATACGGGCGAGCGAATTTCTGACTGGGAAGCGATGAAGCGTGCGCGTGGGCGGCGTCACCTGCGCATCTGCGACATCGACGGCAAGTGGAGCCTCGATGGCGCGCGCGGCGGCAACGGCACGCATTACATCAATCACTCCTGCAGTCCCAACGCTTTCATGAAGACCGTCTATGGCCATGTGCTTTTTTTCGCGCTGCGCGACATCAAGGCGGGCGAAGAGATCACGATCGATTACGAGCAGACCCTGCTGCCTGATTCACGCAGATGTCATTGCGGCGCGCCAAATTGCCGCGGCACGATTAATCGAGTCTGACATTCAGCCTTCGCTCTGATGGGAGCGAGATGTTTATAGAACCTTAATTCGGGACCTGCGCTCCTCTGGCCGCGCAATAGACGGGTCACTGTTTCGCTCCTAAAGGAGCGAGGTTGTTATGATTGCCGGTTTCTATAAACATTCAGCGCCTAACGGCGCTAACGTATTAGGCACGATACTCTGGACGGAGACGGCCTAGCCTCCGTTGTGACTATTAACGTTACTAAGGTTCAGCTCTGCGCAAGTTCGCGCGATTTGGCCGTTCATGTGAGCAAGGAGGCGGAATTCACATGAAAAGAGCGTTGATTCTCGCGGTCGCAATCGTTTGCATAATTCAACTTGCCGATGCCCAAAAGAAGCCGGCCGTCGTCAATCCCAATATCGATATGCAGGGCTATCTGAAGGTTGCTTCGGAGGCCGCGAATTACCGCGCGTCGCGCCGGGTAACGGAAGCGGAGTTCATCCGTATGAGCCAGGAGCCGGGGACGATTGTGCTCGACGCCCGCAGCCGCGAAAAATACAACACACTGCACATCAAGGGCGCGATCAACCTGAGCTTTCCGGACATCACTGTAGACAGTCTCGATCGAGTTCTGCCGGATAAAGACGCGCGCATTCTCATCTACTGCAATAACAACTTCGTCGGCGAGCAGAATGCTTTTCCCACAAAGATGGCTACGGCTTCTTTGAATCTTTCGACGTACATCGCGCTCTACACGTACGGCTATCGAAACGTGTACGAGCTTGGTCCATTGCTGGACATCGACAAATCGAAGCTTGAATTCGTGCCGGCCCGCTAGCCCTCACTGTCCGCAAGCTCGCCGTGAGTGGAGCGCCCGTTTGCCATCGGTTCGCGAAGAGCAAGCGAGGACGCTTGCGCTTCAGTCCTTTCCGGCACGGGCTTGCGGACACCCAGCCGTCTTCGAGTAGTACGTGCATGCATCTGGTGTCTGAGCCTCCATCCCGATTCACTATTTACTGTTCACGGTGTTTACCAGCCGGTATGAATTTTCCATTGATCCACCAGGTTCTCGCCTTCAAGCACGTTGTAGTGGGAATGTTGGGCTGCGGTCAGACATGAATGATTTGCAAGGACTCTGACTCGCGAGCCGACTCTCAGGCGATCGAAAGTGTTCTCATCCTTCGCGATGAGCATGCCGTGTTCTTGCGACATCTCTGAGACAGTGAGATTCAGATCCTCACCGGCGAGGTTCAGAACTCTTCCGTAGCCACAATCCGGATTGAGATGCAGCGGTCCGCGATCTTTCGACAACGCGATGGCTCCGGCAGCGACAATCACTTGTCGTCTGGTTCTGGCGCGATGCACGACTGAAGCCAGCACCGTCAGCGCGCAATCGTCAAACGAGCAGCTACCCAGAGTCGCCTGGAACGCGTCAAAGAAGATGTAGTTTCCCGGCCTCACTTCGTCAATGCCATCCAGATGATCGACACTAGTGATCGTTGGAGTCGAGCCAATGCTCACGATTGGCACCGGCCCAACCTCCGCTCGCAGCGCTTCGGCAAAACTCGCCATCAAATCGCGTTCATGTTTAGCCAGCGCCAACACGTCTGCTCTGGTGTGACAGTTATAACTGTGACCGGCATGCGTAAGGATTCCCGCAAACCGCAAGTTCGATGCGTTTGATATGCGCCGGGGAATCTCGACAGCGGCCCTGTCAGTTGGTCCGACCCCGCACCGATGATATCCACAATCGACTTTCAGAAAGAGATTCAAATGAACATTCGCCTGTTTGGCTACGTCGTTCAACTGGTTGGGCACGTCCATCTCGTCCGTTATCAAGGACAGTTCGCAGTCTCTCGAGATGGCAATCGCTTCGGCGAATTTCCCTGGTTCAATTGGCACAGCGTAAGTGATTTTCGAGAATCCATTCGCTGCGAACGCCCGTGCTTCCGCCAGCGTCGAGACGGTCACCGCTCCGGAAGGTCCCGCAGTTTGCATGCGAGCAACCTCAATACCCTTATGAGTTTTGATGTGCGGTCGCAGGTCAGCGCCAAACTGCTTGACGCGTTTGCTCATCCGTTGGGCGTTGCGCTTAACCTTCGCGATGTCGAGTACGAGACTTGGTGTTTTCAGAGTTTCGAGGTTCATTGTGTGGGCCCGAATATAATGCCAGCGATGCGGGAGTTCATAATGCGGTTAGGTCCGAAGGACCGTTATTGAATAGCCACGGGCCGTGAGGCCGTGGTTGACGATCCGAAAAATTAAACGAGCGCCAAAGGTGCGACATAAATGATGTAGGCCCTTCGGGCCTCAATTCTTCTCGTTGAGCCTTGCCCCGACCTAACGGTCGCGTCTATTCAATCTCGCCGCTTCGCGCCTCACCGATTCGCTTTATCAAATCGTTCCGGCTTTGCCGCCACATCCATCGCATCCGAAACTCATGGGCCAAACGAGCTGGAAAAGGGATAACCAAAAGATGTACTCTTCGCTGCGTAAAGCCCTGCTGCAGGCGACAGTTGATGGTGGATTATTACCAGGTTCTGGAAGTCAGGAACACTGCCTCAGTCGGAGAGATCAAGGCGGCCTACAAGCGCCTTGCGCGTTTGCGTCATCCGGATCTCAACGGCGGCTCGGCCGAGGCTGCGCAAGCCTTCGTACAACTCTCATATGCCAGGGATCTTCTGATCGATCCTAAACGTCGCGCTGAATATGACGCCGAGCGCAACGCACAACCCGGTCCAGGCTCTTATGCCCCAGTTCTGAAACCAGCTGGCCAAGACTATTTGCAACGGGCCCGGTCCGACAGTCGTATTCGGCAGAACCTGGAGAACTTTCTGACACCCGAACGCAAAGAAGCGCGCGCTTTGCGTCAAGCCGTGTTTCCGATTGTGGCGTTCCTATTCGCAGCATTCTGTGTGGCGCTGATCCGGCCGCGTATCTGGCGCAATGCCGGCTGGACCGGGCGGGCGGTGATATTAACTCTGGTTAGCCTGGGTGTGGCGCACACCGTCGCGAAGATTTGGACTGCCATTAAAATGCTTCCTGAGGATCAATCGCGGGCCAGAACCATTAACCTGCCGCTGCTCGGCCGCAGACGTCCGGCCCTTCTCTTAATTGGGCTCGCCGCGATAGTGTGCGGACTGATGGGCACCTTAGTCGGGATTTCTCTCAGTGATGTTTTGTCGATGGCGATGCCCAGGTTCTTTGACCAGTCAATTCGGCTGGAGTTGCTGCTCTACCCGTGGGTCATGGTCTTGTTTCTCAACGCCTGCCATTCGCTCAGTCAGAGACTCGACATATGAATTGATGACTGCTCCCTCATTTCGAATACGACTACGAGAGTGTGAGCATGAACACCTTCCGAAAAGATCTTATTCATACGCGGTTCCTGTGGTGGGTTCTGTTCGTTCTTTCGATCGCGTTCAGCGCTTCAGGACCCGTCGTAGCTATCGCCCGCAATTCGCACCGCGCTCAGAAGCCATCGCCTCGGCGCTCCTATTCACGATTTACGATTCACGATTCACCAATTCGTGGTGATTACGATCTGTACGTCATGGTCGGTGCCGCCCCGAACGGAGGCTTTGAAGCGCGCCGCCGCATGGGCTTCGCCCACTTTGATGGGCCGTCGGCAAATGGCGCGTGGTTCAAGCGTCGCAACGGCGCGACTCTTTTTACCATCACGAAAGTGACGGTCACGGGCCAAGACGTCGCCGTGTCGCTCGATAATGGCAGCGAAATCCGAGGGACGCTGAAACGTGACACGATCGAAGGCCGAACCTATCGCGACGGCAAGCCAATCGATCGTATCTCCCTAATCAAACGAAGTGATCCAATCGCCTTCGAGTCGAACTACACGCTCTGGCCCGGCGAATCCTCGCAACCTACGTTTCAAGTCACGGTAGATCCGGCCGTGCCGATGACCGCGCGCGACGGCACCGTGCTGATGAACTACGTGGCACGACCCGTAGGCGCCGGACCGTTCGGCGTCGTGCTCGAACGCACACCGTACCTGTGCATCGACAAAGCCAACGGTGAGTTCTGGGCATCGCGCGGTTTCATTTATGTGAAGCAGGACCAGCGTGGCCGCGGAGGCTCCGGCGGCGTCCTCGACGTGAACGCGATGCAGGAACAAGACGGATACGACGCCGTCGAATGGGCCGCAAGGCTGCCGGGCAGCAACGGCAAGGTCGGAGTGATTGGCGGATCGAATCCGGGACTCAATGCCTGGTACGCCGCGATTGCGGCGCCGCCTCATCTGGCAACGATCGCCCCGACAGTCGCGACCACGGACCCGCTGCGCATCCTGCCGTACATCGACATGGTTTTCTCACCGACCGTCGTGCCCTGGCTCTGCCTGACGCAAGTGAAAGATAAGATGTCGGAAATCAGCAATGTGAAAGACTCGGAAGCGTTTGCGCATCTTCCGGTCATCACGGCGTCAGAATCCGCTGGCTGCGGTCGCCCACAGTATTGGAACGACTGGTTCGATCATCAGAAGGACGATGCTTACTGGCAGGCGCTCAGCATCGAGCGGCACCTCGACCGAGTCAAGGTGCCCGTGCTCGGCATTGCCGGCTGGCACGACGATGCGAGAGGAACGATCCGTAATTACGAAATCATGAGTCGCTTGAAAGGCGCGCCGCCGTATCACGTGGTGATGGATGCCAGCGCGCATAAGGGCATCGATTACGTGAACGGCTACTTCGGTTCGCAGGCACGAATCGATCGCCGCGAGCTGCAACTCCGTTGGATGGACCATTACTTGAAAGGCATCGACAACGGCGTCGATAAGGAGCCGCCGCTCGACATCTTCGTCATCGGCGACAACACGTGGCGGAAAGAACGCGAGTGGCCGCTGGCCCGCACGGTCTGGACGAACTTCTATCTGCGGGCAAATGGCAAACTTGAGACGACCGCTCCGGGTGATGAAAGCGCGGATGAGTACCGATACGACCCCGGCAATCCCACTCCGTTTCTGGTGAACTCACGCGAACTCGAGTTGAGCCTTAACGAAGACTACCGAACCGTCGACGCCGAGCGGAAGGACCTCGTGACCTACACGACCGCGCCGCTCGCAAAGGACACAGAGATCACCGGACCAATGACCGCACAACTCTGGGCGGCGACTTCGGGAAAGGACACCGACTGGAACGTGATGGTCCAGCACGTCTATCCCGACGGCCGCGCAGAGCGCATCCAGGACGGCGTGATGCGAGCGCGTTTCCGCGAAGGCTTCGACCGCCCCTCGCTCCTCCAGCCCGGCAAGGCCTACAAGTACGACATCGATCTATGGTTCACCTCCCGAGTGATCCCCGCCGGCCATCGCCTCCGCGTCACCGTCGCCTCCGCCGCCTTCCCAAAATACGACCGCAATCTGAACACCGGCGGTGATAACGAACGCGACACCCGCTACATCGTGGTCAAGCAGCGGATTCTTCACGATCGAGCACATCCATCATTCGTGCGACTGCCGATCATTCCACGGTGAGTTGGGCTGAGGGTGATAAAAGGAGTCTAATCTGTCCGAAGATAAATTAGACAGTTCAAGGGTTGTTCAAGCGACCAACATGGTGCGAGACAATCGCCGCAAACAGAAATACCACATAGAAGATTCCAGCGGCCGCCTCAAGAACAACACCAGCTTGACTCAGAAAACTTGTTGGGTGAATGTCGCCGTATCCAATGGTCGTTATAGTCGCCGCGCTGAAGTATTGAAACTGCCACGCCACCCACAGTCGCCCGCCATCTATGATTCCGTTGAATGACGTAGGATACGTCCTGAAAATCATCAGGAATAATAGCCCGAAGGAGTATGCCGAATACGCGAACGCGCACCCCGCTCCGAATACTGAACGGGGGTTGTTTAGCATTGGTGCCTCGGGAACTGAATAATCTCTCCTCGCCATTTCACGGAGAAGATGGTAGGCACTCCCCCGACGTCCCAGCGCAATCGCGATGCTGAGCCAAGTTGCGAGCAAGAAGGCGGCGGCAAGTGGGTAGAAAGCGATCCAAGCGAACGGCAGGGGTAGATAGATCACACCGGATGTAGCGAGCACGAAGAGGGAAAGAAAATAGGGAATTGATGTATAGGTGCTGAATTGCCAACCTGGGTGTTTTAGGTGGATCAAATACTCAATACCCCAACCTGGCCATGCTATCGGGCGAATCAACAAAGAGGCGAGTTGAACCGCTCGCCTAGTCAGAGCTGTTGAGTGGCGAACTGATGACATGGAGTTTTTTCTCGGGGCGTGCTCCAAACTCTAAGTATTACATGATTCGGGCTCCACGTTTCATTGGACGATCTAAATCGTGTATTCAATCGCGCTCGTCATTGCGAACAAAGTCAGTCCCTTACAACAAGATAGAACATTGCAGGCCAAACAGTACGGCATCCATGTCAGGAAAAGAAAGTTAACGTAGAACGATGGTCAAGGGCATAACCTTGGCAATACATCATCGCCTCGTGATCTGTTTCGCTCATAGGTATTCCGCGATAATCGGGTAAAGCACTATTCTCGGATCGCAAATGGTCTTTGCGAATGTTCACGCCTATCCTTGATACGCTCCATTAGTGCTTCTCTATATTTGACTATCGCGTCGCTCACTTGCTTTCGACTCCACGTATAAAACTCGGCGGCCTCTTTTGCCAATTTCAGTTCTTGCGCCGAAATGCTCAATTCATCTGCCTTCTTCGGGTGCGTAATCCTGTGCCTCACTTTTAATGCTTCAACTAACGCATGCGAGCCTGGGTCTTGCACGTCCAGTTTGAATGTTACGCCGTACACACGCGCGTGCGTGGTGAAGACAAATTTAATGTTATTAACGAATCTGATGTGCTTCGTCGATTCGACGACCTGCCCTTTCTCGTTAACGTCATAGCCCTTTTCTTGTAATAGGCCGAACTCGGCAGGTGTAAGTGTATTTGATTGTTTACCGAAGTTAAGTGCAAGTTGTCTTAGGCCAAATATACCTCCCTCGATGAGAGCAAAGACGGCCCGAACGTAGGCCCGACATGCGGTCTGCGATGTGGCCTTGCTAAAGACCAATTTCTCGTACGCCTTAACGTCACCTTTTAGTGTTCTTTCAAGGCTAACGAGTTCATGGATGAACTTGTGATAAGCCTGTAAACGTTCAGCTTCTCTTGCGGCTTGTGCTTCTTTGCCAAAATTAGCCTTGGGTATTGGTTTCATATTGAGCGAGTTCCGCGGTCGGTAGTCTACTCGTGCTTCAGAAAAGCTGCCATGTGTGTGTGATGAAGGGTCAGGCCTGCGATTTTGCGATTCTGAAGGGGCAATAGGTCTGCATTCGCCACGAATCGCAAAGACGCAAGCCTGACACTTCGTTACGCTTTCATTCGTTACCGCTCCCTCTACTCTTGCGCAAACCTCGCCTGAAATTTCATAATTGCGGCATGACTGAGAAAGAGATCGTGCTTGAAACTATTCGCGCGCTGCCGGACAACTGCTCCTTGGATGAGATTGCCGAGCGTATTGAGTTTATGGCGGCGGTGCAAAAAGGTCTCGACCAACTCGATAATGGCGAAGGTATTCCTCACGAGGAAGTTAAGAAACAGTTGGCCTCATGGCTTACAAGCTGATTTGGTCTCCCCTTTCTCGCGACGACCTTCATGACATTGTCGTGTTTATTGCGCGCGACAATCCCGAACGTGCAATGTCTTTCGGCTATGAGTTGATTTCGCAGACGGACCGCCTGCAAAGCTCTCCAGAGTCGGGCCGCGTCGTGCCCGAATACCAGAACCAACTCCTGCGCGAAATTATCTTCCGACCTTACCGAATCGTGTATCGAGTAAATCATGTTCGGAAAGTTTGTGAAATTGCCCGCGTCTGGCATTCGGCAAAAGGAATTCCACGGATCTAATAGGTCGCAGACACATTCCCTCACCTTGCATCACGACCATCTCTGATTTCGCAAATCGCATCGTCTGAATTACGATTCTCCAATCATGAAAGCCATCCAGGTGTCGCACACGGGTGGGCCTGAAGTGCTCACACTCGCGGATCTCCCGAAGCCTGCGCCGAAGGCGAACGAAGCGTTGATCGAGATTAAGGCGATCGGAATTAACTTCATCGATGTCTATCTGCGCGAGGGCAGATATCCCGCGCCGCTGCCATTCATTGCCGGACAGGAAGCGGCGGGAGTCGTTGCGGAAGTTGGCGCGGAGGTGACGGATCTTAAGTCTGGTGATCGCGTTGCTTACTGCGGCGTAACCGGCAGCTATGCGGAATACGCATCTGTTCCCGCCGCGCGATTAGTAAAAATTCCCGTCGACTTATCGTTCGACACGGCCGCAGCGGCGATGCTGCAAGGTATGACGGCGCATTATCTCTGTCGCAGCACCTATCCGATTAAAGCCGGCGAGACTGCCTTGATTCATGCAGCGGCGGGAGGCGTGGGCCAACTGCTGGTGCAGATGTGCAAGCGTCTCGGCGCGCGGGTCATCGCGACGGCCGGAAATGAAGAGAAGGCGGAGTTGGCGCGAGCTGCGGGAGCGGACGAGTGCATCGTGTACACCCAAACTGATTTTGAATCAGAGACCCGGCGCTTGACCGACGGTGTGGGCGTTCACGTGGTCTATGACGGCGTGGGCCAGGCAACATTTGATCGCGATTTGAATGTGCTGCGGCCACGCGGGTACCTGGTCCTGTTTGGCGGCGCGAGCGGCGCGGTACCTCCGTTCGATTTGATCAAGCTCTCACAGAAGGTCTCGCTCTTCATCACTCGACCGACGCTCGGACATTACACGGCCACCCGAGATGAACTGGAATGGCGCGCTTCGGATGTACTGCAGATGATTGTTAATGGTGAATTGAAAATTCAGATTCACCAACGGTATCCACTCAGCGAGGCCGAGCAAGCACACCGCGATCTTGAAGAACGAAAGACGACCGGGAAGTTGTTGTTGATTCCTTGAGGAACTGTCCTTCCTTTCGCTGTAGCCAAGTAGTTCGGCTAAAGCCGATTTGTGTTTCGAGTTTGCATGCCACGAGCTGAAGCTAGTGGCAAGTGAATTGAATCTAATATCTCAACCACCAGTTAACACAAGACACCGTCAATCCGTCTCTGATAGCATCCCCGGCGTCGCGATTGGAACTGCGTAGCGATTGAGACAATCTCAAGACAGATGGAATGGGTCTGAGGAGGGAGGCTATGTCCAGTAGGTGCGATCGAGAGAGCGGTAGTGCACCGCTTCAGCGACGTGTTCGGATTTGATTTCGCCGGAATCGGCAAGGTCGGCGATCGTGCGACTGACTTTCAAAATACGGTCGTAGGCGCGCGCCGACAGACCGAGTCTGGCCATCGCGCGTTCCAGCATCGATTCACTCTCGCTATCGATCCGGCAGTACGTGCGAATCAGTCGCGGCGTCATCGAAGCGTTTGAAAAGATGCCTTCGTTGGCAAACCTCAGTCGTTGACGTTGGCGCGCGTTGATGACGCGCTGGCGAATCGTGGCTGAGTCTTCGGCGTCCGGCGGCGGGTCGCCCGTTAGCTCGCGAAACTTCACCGCCGGCACGTCGATGTGAATGTCGATGCGATCCAGCAACGGTCCGGAGATGCGGCCGACGTATCTTTGAATCTGCAACGGCGTGCAACGGCATTCGCGCGTCGGGTCATTCCAGAAGCCACAGGGACACGGGTTCATTGCGGCGGCGAGCATGAACGAAGAGGGAAAGGTCAGAGACATCGCGGCGCGGCTAATTGTGACTCGCTGATCTTCGAGTGGTTGGCGCAGAACCTCCAACACGCTGCGATCGAATTCGGGCAGTTCATCCAGAAACAAAACGCCTTGATGCGCGAGCGAAACTTCGCCGGGGCGGGGCACTGCACCACCGCCGATAAGGCCCGCGTCGCTGATTGTGTGGTGCGGAGATCGAAATGGCCTTTGGGTCACGAGACCCGCACGTCCCGTCAGGCCGGCAACAGAATGAATCTTGGTTAATTCGAGCGCCGCTTCAAATTCGAGCGGTGGCAGGATGGTCGGCAGACGCTTGGTCAGCATCGTCTTGCCGGATCCAGGTGGTCCAATCAGTAGGATGGTGTCGCCGCCGGCAATAGCGAACTCCAGCGCTCGCTTGGCGGATAGTTGTCCCCGAACTTCTATGAAGTCGACAGTATAGTGGCCGTCGTGAATGAGAAGCTCGGACGGATCGACGCGCACTGGACTGGGCGGTGAATCTGATCTAAGTGCGGCAATCACATCGACGGCGTTCCGCAAATCTGAAACCGGATAGACGTTGATGTCTGACACCACCGCGGCTTCTTTTGCGTTTTCTTCAGGTAGCAGCAGATGTCTTGTCTGCGACCCCCGCGCGCGTAGCGCGATGGGCAGCGCACCGCGAATCGGACGCACGCGCCCGTCAAGAGACAACTCGCCGACGGACAGAATGTCGGTCAGATGCTCGCCATCGGCAAGGTCTCCGTTCGCGCCGAGGATACCCAGCGCAATCGGCAGATCGAAGCTCGCGCCTTCCTTCCGCACGTCGGCCGGCGCGAGATTGATCGTGGTTTTGTGAAACGGAAAGAAGAATGCGCTGTTGTTGATGGCCGCGCGAATGCGCTCGCGTGATTCACGTACCGCAAGATCAGGCAAGCCGACGATGATGACACTAGCCGGCACGTCGGTCTCGTTGCGGATTGGGGTTAGATCAACTTCGACATCGACCAGGTTCGCGTCGATCCCGTAAACCGCGGCTGATAGTGTGCGGAAGAGCATGTGAGGTTAAGAAAAGAGATCAAATCAAATCAAATGGTCATAAGTCTTGGGCCTTCAACTCATGTCCTTAAAGGCGTCCTAAAGCCAGCAAGCGCGCTTCGCAGAAACGAAGCGCGCTTGCGAGTTTTTGCGCGGCCGTTAATGGGCCACGGTATTAAGAAGGGTTCCTTTGCTATCTCCTGCGTGTACCCGACGAGTTTGCCGGTGCTGATGCGACCGGCAATTTAATTTCCTGGCCGGCGGTAAGTTCGACGTTCGGGGCGATCCCATTCATTCGAGCCACATCGTCTGCAGAAACTTTGTTGGCGGCAGCGATCTTCGCGATCGTGTCACCCTTGCGCGCGCGGACCTTGTTGAGGTTGCCGGCGTTCGGCGTGTCGGTCGTGTTGCGGCGCCAATTGGTCAGACGCACGCTCGAGTTCGGAGCGACGAGCTTCGTGGTTTTGGCATCGATACCCGGATTCATTGACTGCAAGGTCGCGACGCTCACGCCGGTACGGCTGGCGACTGCTTGTAGGTCTTCACCCGGGGCGATGGAAATTATTCTCGCTGTGTCGCGCGAATCGGGTGAGACGCGCTTCAACAAAGCTTGGAGCTGTTTGCCTTTGCCCGAAGGCACGCGCACGTTGTAGGACTCGCCGCGCGGCGTCGTATCGCGTCGCAGTTCCGGATTGAGCGACTGGATGTAGTCAGCGCTGGTGTCGGTCATGTCGGCGATCAAGCGCAGGTTAGTCGCGTTTGGCACCGGCACCGTGTCGAAAGACATTGGCGCTTCAGGCTTGATGTTGTGGAAACCGTACCTCTCGGGATTCTTCGCGATCATGATCACCGCGAGAATGTTCGGCACGTAGTTGCGGGTTTCCTGTGCGATGTAAGGATAAATTGCCCAGTAGTTGGCTTGACCGGCGCGCGAGATGGCGCGATCGACGTTCAGCGCGCCTGTGTTGTAGGCGGCCATCGCCAATAACCAATCGCCGTTGTAGCGTCTCGACAAATCTTTTAAGTAGCGAGCAGAGGCGGCAGTGGGCTTTTCAATTCCGTTTCGTTCATCAACCCAAGCGGTCTGGCGCAGTCCATATTGCGCGCCGGAACTGGGAACAAATTGCCAAAGACCCGAAGCCGCGGCCCACGAGCGCGCTTTTGGACTCCAGGCACTCTCAACCTGTCCCAACCAGGTCAGGTCTTCAGGCACGCCCGTCTGACGAAACGTGTCCCGCGCGATCTTCATGAAACGGCCGGACTTGCGCAGACCCGCTTCCATCGTCGAGCGTCCGCGGCCCTGGTAGTAATTGATGTATTGCTGAATCAGCGGATTGATCGTGAAGTTGAAGTCGAGCGTGTTCTTGGCTTGCTCGAGGTCAGCGATATCGGACTCAGAGACTTTCTTTTCCGTATCCGTCAGAATCAACTTGCTCAAAGGATCGAGCGGCGATGGATCGAATCCCTGTTGGCGAAAGCCGATTTGAAGTTGCTTTGGTTCCTGAGCTTTCGCGACCTGTTCGACCTTATCCGTCTTGGCAGTTGCGGCGCCTTGGGCCACGACCGCGGTGGCAGCTTGCTGTTGCTGCTGCATCTGCAGTACCGGTACTTCTTCTCGATAAATGCGCTCAACCAGTTCCAGATAATATTTCTGCAGCGTCTGAGTCGCGCGCACATCCATGCCGGACATCAGGATTTCATCGACGGCCTTATCAAAATCCGACCGCGCCGCGTCACGCTTGTTATCTTCCAGGTTTAATTTGCCTTGATTGAAGTAAGCCTCGGCCCGTTCGATCACCTGATCGACGCGCGGCTGGGCCTTCTGGACTTCGTTTGGAATTTCGCGAGCGGATGAAGCGCCCAATCCCTGGGCCTGGATGATTGCTGGGGTAAAAAGACCGGCTGCAAATAAAGTGCTTACAGCAAAACTAAGTCGAGCACGGGTCATCCATCGCTGTTCTCCGCTGGGTATTGCGTCGGGCGAATCCACGACTGCGACTTCCACCGAGTCGCGCTGCGGCATTCACTACTTATAAAACAGTACGGAACGACGAAAAGTTCCGAATTTGTGGCCTAAACTCAGCCACTTGACTGGCGAGGTTATCACACGGGTCGGGGGGTGTCAAACCTTTGAAACCCGCCAAAAATGGCCTTGCGGAGATAATTCCTCGCCTAACGTAGATGCGCTTGGGACGGGTAAGTTGCCTCGAAAATTTCCTCGTCGTGGGCTCGACGTTACTTCGATGTGATTTAGGCAGGGCGGGGCCCAACGTTACGGCTGGTCGCCGCTTCCGGCAGTCGCGCCGGACGAGTCGAACTTCCCACCGCTGGTGGGACCTTTTCTTTAAGGGCCTCGCGGAAGACCTGACGCATGTGGTCAACGAAAACGAACTGAATATCTTTGAAAAGATCCTTCGGCACTTCGTCGAGATCGCGACGGTTTTGGGTGGGCAGAATAATCTTGGTCACCCGGGCACGACGTGCCGCCAGAACTTTCTCTTTGATTCCGCCGACGGGCAGTACATTTCCACGCAGGGTAATTTCTCCGGTCATGGCCACATCTTTGCGAATCGGACGCTGCGAAAGAACCGAAACCAGCGCAGTCCCCAAGGTTATTCCTGCGGAGGGCCCGTCCTTCGGTATCGCTCCTTCGGGAATATGAATGTGCAGGTCGTAAGTGTTGAAGTCTTCCGGATCGATTTGCAGTTCTTTCGCGCGAGACTTCGCGTACGAATAGGCTGCTTGCGCTGACTCGCGCATCACCTCGCCGAGCTGTCCGGTCAGGACTAGGTTCCCTTTGCCTTTCATGCGTAGCGCTTCGACGAAGAGAATGTCTCCGCCCACCGCCGTCCAGGCCAGTCCGGTGGCGACGCCGGGGACCTCTGTGCGCTCCGCC
>CBFHBI010000003.1:0-15426 GCA_965653755.1 uncultured Blastocatellia bacterium | reverse complement strand
CTTCGCGCACTGGCCGGTCCTGACGAATGGTAACCGGATCGACGATCATGCCGGATTCCGATCGCTTCACTTTATCTACTTCTTCCGCTTGTCTTTCGATGCTGAGGTTCTTATGGACCACGCCGATGCCGCCTTGTTGGGCGATCGCGATTGCCAAAGACGCTTCGGTCACCGTGTCCATCGCCGCCGAGCACAAGGGAATCTGCAAACGGATGCCGCGCGTGAATTGAGTCGAAGTATCGGTCTCGGTCGGCAACACGTCGGAACGCGCCGGAACCAACAACACGTCGTCGAAGGTGAGGCCTTCGGGAATATGCTCGATTATCATGATTGCTTTGATTGCTCCTTAATCTATTTCTACTTTACTGCAAAGACAAAAAAGCCCGCAGTTGGTGCGGGCACGTGCAAGCGTTCTTCGATTGTCGTCGCGCAGATTTGCGCGTGCTGCGACCCGCGCAGCGTTAACACACGAAAACCTTTACTCAATAAAGCCGTGCTGACCCTCCCTGGTTACCGCAGAGTTCATAATGTTGAAAGCATACAACGACGGACGAAAAGTTTCCTGCTCAGTCGCTCCGCGCGCACGTTGACTGCGTTGATAAAAATGCAGGCCGGCCCAGACTGCGGCGGAGAGTATGGCCAGGATTATGATCGCGAGTATCAGCGTCTTGATCCCTGAGCGATTGGGCGCGGCGGCTTCGTCCGTATAAACCAGCGAATGATGCACCTTTGTCCCGTCCTCCTCAGATTCGCCACGCTCTCTGAGGGTCCGCGCATAATCTTCGAGCGCCGCGTGTTCATCGTAACCGACGAACTTCGCGTATGCCCTAATAAAGCTACGATTGAAAATGCCGCCCGGCAGGCGTTTGTAGTCGTCGGTCTCAATCCCTTCGAGGTAGCGCATCGAGATTCTTGTCTGCTCAGAGATCTCGCGCAGAGCAATGCCCCGCGCCTCGCGTGCGAGTCGCAGCTTTTCTCCGATGCTTTGAGACATTCGACTGAGTCGATCCTAACTCATGCGGGGTCCGCAACCGGTAACGTTCAAGCAATCAGCAGACTTGCCGCGAACGCAAACCGATTACGTTGGCGCGCACTATAACGGCGCTTTGAAACGTTGTCAAACTTAATGTTTCATCTTTGGGTTCTCTTGATTCTTGCGCGGCGCGGTGGTAGCTTGGGTCGTAATCCAATTTGTTTTTTAACTTCTACAATCTTGAAAGTTGAGGACTGACGGAGATGCCCCTTGAAGCACTCGGAATGGTCGAGACGAAAGGTTTCGTCGGCGCCGTCGAAGCCGCCGACGCGATGGTTAAAGCGGCCAACGTACAACTGCTCGGCAAGGAATATATCGGCGCCGGTTACGTCACCGTGTTTGTGCGCGGAGACGTCGGCGCGGTGAAAGCGGCGACTGATGCCGGCGCGGCGGCAGCGCGACGCGTGGGCGAGTTGATCAGCGTACACGTGATTCCGCGGCCGCACGCCGAAGTTGAACGCGTGCTGCCCGTCAACGGGCGCACCGGTTACAGCCCCGACGAGCAAGCTCAACTCGGTGGCGGCGCGCGGGGCCAGTTGGGCCAGGGCGATGCGGGACGTACGTTGAGCGCGCGCGAAACGTCGCGCGAACGAGCGAAATAAATCATTGCCGATTTGCGATTGCCGATTGCCGATTAACCCCACATTCAAATTGGCAATTGGAAATCGGCAATTGGCAATGGAGGAAGTCATGTCGGCCGACAAAGATTTAATTTCGGTTCAACAGGCTCGCGATTTGGTTGAAGGGGCGCACCGGGCCCAGGCCGAAGTGGCCCGCTTCGATCAAACGAAAATCGATCGCATCTGCAGTGCGATGGCGCAGGCGGCCTTGCGCGAATCGCCGCGCGTCGCGGCGCTGGCGGTCGAAGAGACCGGTTACGGCATCGCCGAAGACAAGCAGGTAAAGAATCAATTTTCGGCTGAAATCGTTTGGAATTATTTCAAGAACTTGCGCACGGTTGGCGTGGTTTCGGAAACGAAAGACGTCGTCGAAATTGCCAGTCCGCGCGGCGTGGTCGCGGGCATCGTGCCTTCGACCAATCCGACTTCCACCGCGATCTTCAAAATTCTGATCGCCATCAAATCGCGAAACGCGATTGTGCTTTCGCCGCATCCGTCGGCCGCCCGCTGCATTAATGAGACGGTCAAAGTCATGCGCGAGGCAGGCATCAAAGAGGGTTTGCCCGCCGAAGCGATTGGCTGCATGACCACGGCGACGATCGAAGGCACTGAAGCTTTGATGAAGCACAAAATGACCGCCGTCATTCTGGCGACGGGCGGCATCGGTTTGGTACGCGCCGCATATTCGTCTGGCAAACCGGCCTTTGGGGTTGGTCCAGGCAACGTGCCGGTGTTCGTTGAGCGCAGTGCCGACGTACCGAAAGCCGTGCAGGACATTCTGACGGGCAAGTGCTTTGACAATGGAACCATCTGCGCGTCGGAACAGGCAATTGTGGTTGACGCGCCGATCGAAATGGCTGTGCGCGAACAGTTCAAATTGCAAGGCGCGCACTTTGTGAAACAAGCGGAAGCGGATCAACTCGCGAAAGTCGTGGCAACGCCGCAACGAAGTTTGAATCCGGCTATCGTCGGAAAGTCGGTCGAGAAGATCGCCGGCATGGCCGGCATCACCGTTCCGCCCGGCACGCGTTGCCTCTTGGCTGACGTGGGTGGCGTGGGCCGGGACTTTCCGCTGTCGATGGAAAAGCTTTCGCCGATTCTCGCGTTTTACGTCGAAGATGGAATCGAACGCGGCGCGGCTCGCTGTAATGAAGTGCTTCATTACGGCGGCATGGGCCACACCGCGGGCATTCACACACGCTCGCGCGAAGCGGCGATTCGTTACGGCGCTGAGATGCCGGCTTCGCGCATCACCGTCAACACACCCACCACGCACGGCGCGATCGGATTCTCTACTGCACTGCCGCCCTCAATGACGCTCGGATGCGGATCGTGGGGCGGCAATGTGACTTCAGATAACGTTTCGCCGCTGCACTTGATGGACATCAAACGCGTAGCCTTCGAGACGCGCCCCGTTGCAAGTAAACGACCAGCAGTCGCAGCACAATCGGCAGTGATGCCGCCGGCGCAACCGCCGGTGACGAGTGCTCCGCCTTCATCACCGCGCCCCGCTGCACCGAAGGTCAGCCGTGAAGAGATCGCTGCGATCGTGGATCGTTTTCTCGCGAACCGCCAGCCCGAGCCGGCGCCGTTACCAACGCCGCCGAGAACTGAATCGGCCCAGAGCAATGCTGGAAATGGCGGCGCATCACGAATGGCGCCGGCGCCTCCGGCGGCATCGAATGGGCACACCGCAGCAGATTTCGTCAGCGAGGACGACGTGCGCCGGGCGATACAGAAGGGCGAAAAGATTTACGTCGGACCGAAAACGATTATCACACCGGCGGCGCGCGATATCGGCGAGCCAGCCGAGGTGTTCGCGAAGTCTTAGCAGTTTCGAGTTGCGAGTTTCGGGTTTCGAGTTGTTATCGCAATCCGAACTCGAAACTCGAAACCCCAAACTCGAAACTGAAAACATGTTTCTCGCCAAAGTCATCGGCACGGTTTGGTCAACCAAGAAGACGCCCGATCTCGAAGGTGTTCGCTTTCTCGTGGTCCATCCCTATGACCTGGACAAGGAACCGACGAAAAATGTCGTGGTCGTCGCCGATCGTTTGGGCGCAGGAACCGGAGAGACTGTGATGTGCGCATTCGGCAAAGCCGCGCGCTCGGCGATCGGAAATCAGGACATGTCAATCGAGGCTGCGGTCGTGGGCATCGTCGATCGAGTGGATCTTACTGAAACCCAGTCCGAAGAGTTGCGCGAAGCGGCGCGAGCGCTGGCCCGCGACAACGGACGGAAGTGACGAGCCACGAAGAGGCACAAAAGGCACAAAAAATGAGTCGCTGATCTCTTGTGCCTTTTGTGCTTTTTTGTGGCCGGATATTATTAGCGGTAATGGCGAACGAAGAATTGATTTATCGCATCACCCGCGCGGTTTACGATCGGCTGGGTGCGTCGCTGGATGAGGCTGTGGTGGAGCAGCTCGTGACCGACATTTATCGTGTCGTCGAACCGGCGCTGCCTCGCAACGGCGCTGCCGGATCGATAACAGCGTCGCGGTCCACCCTTCAGCACGAGCCGAGTTCGGCAGGCTCGGCAACGCGCGTCGTCATTTCAGTATTCGGGACGGATCACCCGGGCATCGTGGCGGGCGTGGCGGAGATTCTCTCTGCCGCTCAGTGCAGCATCGTCGATATCAATCAGACGGTGGTGCAGGGAAAGTTCGCGATGGTTATTATCGCTGACGCCGCCCGCTCGCAACAGTCGATCGCCGATCTGAAGGATCGTCTGCGAAGTGAAGGCGAGCAGTTGGGCGTCCATGTCTATGCGCAGCGCGAAGACCTGTTCAATGTGATGCATCGAATCTAGTGAATCGTAAATAGTAAATCGTCAATAGCACTCGTGCGTGACCGTCTATTTACTATTCACGATTTACGATTTACCAGCAATGCAGCCTGAAATCTCACATCGCTGTCCGGCCTGTGGCGCATCGATTCGCGAATTTGGCGAAGGTGTCCTGTTCTGTCCCGAGTGCGGCAAGCCGCTCGCGTCGGCGGGCGCGGAATCACAACCCGGTAACACAACAAAGGAAACGGACGATCAGCTGGCGACGCCGGCCGTTACCACTGATAAGCAGATGAAGCAGTCCGAGTCGGCTCCCGCTCACGACAAAACTCAGACAAAGAGTCCGGATGGTGCGCGACTTCGGGCGCGCGAGCGAACGCGCGAGACCTTGCATCGCGCCTCCGATGTCGCGCGGGGCGCGATCGAGGACAACGTCAAGCGCGTGGAAAAAATCCATCATGTATCAACTGTGATGCTGGAGGAAGCGACTTATGATCCGAGTCTGCGTTTCGTGCTGGTCGCGCTGGGCCTTTTCGTACTGTTCATTGTTCTGCTCGTCTTGAGCAAAGTGATGGGATGAAAAAGCAGATGTCAGAGATCAGAGATCAGAGGGCAGATGTCAGTTTGTCCAAGTTATCTGATGTCAGCGTGTCGAAATTATCTGATCTCTGATCTCTGACCTCTGACTTCTGACCTCTGTTTCATGGAATACACCCAAGCTGAAATCCTGCAAACCGTGCGCATGACCGAGATGGAGCATCTCGACATTCGCACCGTCACGCTGGGCTTGAGTTTGCGCGATTGCGCCACTGATTCGATCGCCACGACTGCACAACGAGTGCGCGAGAAGATCGAACGGACCGCGGCGCGTCTGGTCAGCACCGTAAACGATATCGGGGATGAACTGGGAATTCGCGTCGCGAACAAGCGCATTGCCGTGACCCCGGTGTCGATGCTGACAGAGGGCGCACGCGGCAATCCGGTCGAGTTGGGCAAGGCGATTGATGAAGCAGCCGGCACGGTAGGCGTAGATTTTGTCGGCGGCTATTCGGCGCTGGTCCATAAAGGCTTCACGCATAACGAAAGCGACTTTCTCGATTCGATTCCGGAAGCGCTCGCTTCGACTGAAAGGTTGTGTGGCTCAGTCAATGTCGCGACGACACGTGCGGGTATAAACATGGATGCAGTCGCGCGCGTGGGCCGCATCATCAAAGACGCTGCCGAACGCACGCGTGATCGCGGCGGTCTGGCGTGCGCCAAGTTCGTCTGCTTCGCGAACGCCGTCGAAGACAATCCGTTCATGGCGGGCGCGTTTCACGGTGTCGGCGAACCGGAAGCGGTGCTGAACGTCGGCGTGTCCGGACCCGGAGTGGTGAATCATGCCGTGCAACACGCGGACAAAGACATGCCGCTGCAAGATCTCGCTGAGTTGATCAAGAAACTATCTTTCAAGCTATCGCGCGCCGGTGAATTGATCGGGCGCGAAGCAGCGCGCCGTTTGGGAATGCCGTTTGGCATTATCGATCTGTCTTTAGCGCCGACTCCGGTCGCCGGCGATTCGGTCGCAAACATCATCGAAGCGATGGGCTTCGAACGCGCCGGCACGCACGGCACGACCGCGGCGCTGGCGTTGCTGACTGACGCTGTGAAGAAAGGCGGCGCGATGGCCAGCAATTCGGTCGGCGGGATGAGCGGCGCATTCATTCCGGTTTCAGAGGACGCCGGCATGATCGAAGCTGCGCGCGTGGGCGCGTTGTCGCTCGAAAAATTAGAAGCATGGACCAGCGTCTGTTCGGTCGGCATCGACATGGTCGCCGTTCCAGGATCGACTTCGGCCGAGACAATTGCCGCGATCATCGCCGACGAAATGGCTGTGGGCGTGATGAATAACAAGACGACCGCGGTGCGCATCATCCCGGTGCCCGGCAAAGACGTTGGCGAGATGGTTGAGTTCGGCGGGTTGCTGGGCAGTGCGCCAATCATGCCGGTCAGTCGCTTTTCTTCTGACGTTTTCATTCGTCGTGGCGGGCGCATCCCCGCGCCGGTGCAGAGCTTGAGGAATTAACTTGTGAGACAGCGGTTCGATCTGATATCGGTGTTGACTTTTATGATCGCGGCTTGTGCAATCGCGTCCGGTCAGGGCGGCAAGTCGCAAACGAAACCCGACCTGAGTGGCACCTGGGCTTTTGATGCCGCTCACAGCAATGTTACGCCGGCGTCCATCGTAAATGCCGGAATAAAAATTTCGCATCACGATCCCGAGTTCAAGGTTTTCAGAACCATTACCGTGAATGGAAATGAGGAACAAAAAGAATTGACCTATTACACGGATGGACGCGGCGAAACGAATCCGGCGACGCACTGGATATCCTCCAGCCCTGATGCAAAGTTGCCTCAATCGGCGGAAACCAAATCAAAGACGAAATGGAGCGGCAACCGCATCGTAACTCGATTCTCGTTGCGCACAACGGAAGGCATTCATGTTGTCGAACAGGAAGTGGTGGACGAGTGGAAATTGTCAGCCGACGGTAAGACGCTGACCTTGACGACAACGTTCATATTCCCGCTAAGTACGAGGGAGAGGATTGTGGTGCCGGCCAATCGTCCGGATGACAAACGAGTCTATACTCTGGTATCAAAGTAGCTGGAACAAGACATCATGGAACAACAAGCATTAGGAATGATTGAGTGTCGCGGCCTGGTGGCGATGATTGAGGCAGCAGATGCTGCCGTCAAAGCGGCGAACGTAAAACTTGTCGGCTGGGAAAAGATCGATGCTGGTTTAGTGACTGCAATCGTTCGCGGTGAGGTGGGCGCCGTCAAAGCTGCGGTAGATGCCGGGGCAGCGGCGGGCCGCAAGGTCGGCGAAGTGGTCAGCACTCATGTGATCCCGCGACCTCATTCCGAAGTCGATTCAGGCATTCCGGTGCTGCACACCGGCGAAACCACGCGCAAGAAGATCAGCGGCTCAGTTCCACCGAGAAAGTAAATCTCTCCGAGCATGGCTGATCAAAATATCGACAACTCGCCGAAATTCGATCGTCGTCCATGGGGCGCCTTCACGGTGCTCGACGAAGGCGACAACTTCAAAGTCAAACGTATCGAGGTTCTGCCCGGCAAGCGTCTGAGTTATCAGAAGCACGCGCAGCGCGCCGAGCATTGGGTTGTGGTGCAAGGCATCGCGAAAGTTACGCTCGACGATCGCGACATCGAAGTAAAATCAGGCGAAGCGATCGACATCGCTATCGGTTCAGCGCATCGCGTCGAAAACACGAGCGACGAATTACTCGTCTTCATCGAGGTGCAGCGCGGCAGTTATCTCGGCGAAGACGACATTGTGCGTTTGCAGGATGATTTCGGCCGGGCCAGCGAGTCAGTACCATCCGCGTGAGCGGATGGGTTCAAGACGTCAGTTACGAATAAACTGGCTTCTTTATTCCATTTGCTTACGCAAATGGTCTGACCCTGTCATCTAAAATTTCCAAATCGCTCCCAAACCCGCATCCCAAAGCTTCTTGTTGAAAGCCGGAATGTCGCGGTCGTTGATCTCGGTTGCCCGTGCTTTCAACGTGGCCCATTGCGCATTCAGCTCTTTCAGGCGATCGAGCGAAGGTTGATTCACCTGCGGAATATCGCCTTCGGTAGCGTTGATCAGAAATAAATAGTTCGTCGTGAATTTGTTGGGAAAATTCTCGACGTCGTCGTAGGCCTTTGATTTGCGCTGCACCATATCTTCGTCCCAGGCCTTCATCTTCTTGAGCAACGCTTCGCCGTCGGTTTTGATTGCAGTGTACTTGCCGTCCGCAGGCAGAGACTTCAGTAGTGACTCCAGTTGTTTCTGTTTGTCGAAAAGATCATTCACCATGCGATGCATGGTCGTCAGTTCATTTTCCATGCTCCACATCGTCTGGTGATATTCGCGATATGCCGCCGCGCTCGTCGGATAGAGTGGGTTGGCGAGAATCTCGGCTTCCGTGGCGGCCGTCTGCGATCCCAACTTCAGCGTGATCGAATATTTTCCGGGCGATGCTTTGTGCCCGGCGTAACTCACTTCCATATCGACGTCGGGCACGCCGGGCATTGTCGCGTAACGCATGTCCCAGACAAATCGGTTCAGACCTTTGTTCTTCGGCAGCAGCGGCTCCGGCTTTGGCGCGCCTTCGTACTTTTTGTACTTGTCGTCGGCCTTTGAAGAAAACGTGCGCACGAGATTGCCGTCCGCGTCTTTTATCTCCACAGAGATTTGATCGTCCTTCTTCAACTCCGGCAGGTTGTAGTAGATGACGACGCCGCTCGCGGGATTGACGCCGCGAAAAGCGTTCGCGCCCTTGAACTCTTCGCTGGTTTCGTCCAGTTCGCTCGAGCTGTTTACGAGATAAGCGCCAGATGGTTGAAAGATGCCGAATGCCGGGGCGTTCTTGTTGTACTGACGCACGATGTTCAGATCGTCGAGAATCCAGAACGCACGTCCGGAAGTCGCCGCGATCAAGTTGCCTTTGTGAATTCGCAAATCGGTTACCGGAGTCATCGGTAAGTTCAATTGAAACGGCGACCAGTTCTGGCCGCCATCCCACGAAATGAATAGACCACGTTCCGTGCCGGCAAAAAGCAAGTCTCTGCGCACATCGTCCTCGCGCACGACGCGCGTGAAAGCATTGGCCGGAATTCCGTTGTCGATCTTTGTCCAATGCGCGCCGTAGTCCGTCGTTTTGTAGAGACCGGGCCGATGATCGTTGAACTTATAACGCGTCGTCGCGATATAGGCGGTGGCTTTGTCGTGCGGTGAGACTTCAATCGCATTGATCAGGCATTCGGCCAGACCGTTAGGCGTGACGTTCTTCCAATTCGCGCCACCGTCGCGAGTGACGTAAACGTAACCGTCATCGCTGCCGGTCCAGATCACGCCTTTCTCATGTGGTGACCTCGCGATGTACGCCAGCGTGCCGTAATTTTCGGCGCCGACTTCTTCGTTGGTACAGGGGACGCCCGCGCGGCCCTGCTTATCTTTCTCGTTGCGCGTCAGGTCGGGTGAAATTTCTTTCCAAGTCTTGCCCCAGTCGCTCGTCTTCAAAACGACCTGAGCGCCGTGATAGAAGGTCGCCGTTTCGTGCGGGTCCCAGACAATCGGCGCGTTCCAATTGAAACGATACTTGAGGTCCTTGGCGTCCATGCCGAGATACTGAATCGGCGCGGCCATGATTTGAGTTGAGGCTTTGGCTTTGACGTTGAGCACTTCGATTGTGCCCTGGTAGCTGTCGCCCAGAACGAGATTCGGGTCGTTCGGATCGAAAGCGAGAAAAGCGCTCTCGCCGCCGGCCGACGGCGCCCAACTCGCGTTGGTGATCCCGCCGCTGCCGAGTTCGCGGCTGGCGATCGACACTGAAGTATTGTCCTGCTGACCCCCGTAGATGCGATACGGAAATTGATTATCGACGTTGATGCGATAGAACTGGCCGGTCGGTTCGTTGTATTCCGATGTCCAGATCTTGCCGCCGTTGAATGTAATCGCCGAGCCGCCGTCGTTTGAAATGATCATGTTCTGTGGATTGTCTGGATTAATCCAAAGGTCGTGAAAATCTCCGTGCGTGCCCGAGAGATTTTCCCAGGTCTTGCCTCCGTCAGTCGAACGCAGAGCCGGCGCGCTCATCACGTAAACGGTGTCGTCGTTTTTCGGATCGATGAAGAGCTCGATGTAATACCAGGCGCGTTGCAACAGGCGATGATCGTTCGTAATGCGACTCCACTTCTTGCCGGCATCGTTTGAAACAAAAAGACCCCCGGCTTCTTTCTCGGAATCGCTTTCGATCAACGCATAAACTTTTTCCGGATTCGATCGGCTCACGGCGATTGCCATCTTGCCCATCTCTTCGGGCAAACCTTCTTTCATTTTTTCCCACGTCTCGCCCTGGTCGGTCGATTTGTAGAGACCGCTGCCGGGTCCGCCGCTGATGACTTTCCAAGGGAGACGGCCGTGCTCCCACATCGCCGCATAAAGTATCCGCGAATTCGTCGCGTCCATCGACAACTCTGCTGCACCGGACTTGTCGCTGACGAACAGCACATTCTTCCAGGTCGCGCCGCCGTCGGTTGATTTGAACACGCCGCGTTCTTTGTTCGGCGCATAGAGCGCGCCCTGCGCCGCCACGAACACGATGTTCGGATTTTTCGGGTCGATGACGATGCGCGAAATGTGCCGCGTCTCATCCAATCCGATCTTCTTCCAGGTCTTGCCCGCATCGGTTGATTTGTAAACGCCGTCGCCCGACGAAGTCATGACGCCACGCACCGCGTGCTCACCGGTGCCGACATAAACCACGTTCGGATCGCTCTCAGCGACGGCGATGGCGCCAATCGTGCCTGTCTTAAAAAATCCGTCCGAAACGTTTCGCCAACTCAATCCCATGTCATCTGTCTTCCACACGCCCCCGCCGACCGTGCCCATGTAATAAGTTTTCGGATCGCCGACGACACCGGTCGCGCAATTCGAGCGGCCGCCGCGAAACGGCCCAATCGAGCGCCACTTAAGGGCTTTGAAGATCGTGTTGTAATCGTCTGCGGCAGGTTTGGTTTGCGCCGAGAGATTGATTACGAAGCAGGAGATAAAGAGAATTAGTATCAGAAGTCTTTTCATCGCAACAGTCCTCAACCGACAAAAATTTTGCGCGCGATGATACAACAACCGCGCGCTAAGTGGGGACTTGAGTTGAAGGACTGGAGAGGATCGGTCGCAGTTGTCAGGTAAGACTAGAGAAGATCGTGTTGCCGAAGATTCGCCTAGGAACTCAGATTAGTGCTGTTTCTCGTCCGCGAAGCGGACGAATGAAAATAGCCCAGCGCTTTAGCGCTGGGTAAACGCGTAATTAACTAACGAAAGCCCGCAAAGCGGGCGACAGAATCTTTCGGTAGGACCCGATTTCACACCTCTGTCATCCGTTTCACGGACTCTGCTTCCTTTCACGTTCTGATCCCAGCACTAAAGTGCTGGGCTATTTTCAATCGTCCGCTATCGCGGACGAGGGCACTTCGAATTCACAAACAAGTTAGCACTTACATGCCGATCACTGATCCCAGCCAAACTGCCATCACCGTCAATTGATCGGCTGAAAGGAATCGAGAGTCTTCATATAGTTCGCACGCTCGAACGCGGCCGGCTCGGCACAGTGCTGCTGGCTCATACTGCCGATCATCTGCGCGACTGAAACGTATTCGCGCTCATCCATCCAGGTTTCGATCTCGCGGAGGATTTCTTTGATGCGGCGCATTCCATTCTGTAAAAGCTCCGACGCCATCATCGTCACTTTCGCGCCGGCCATCAGGCCTTTGAGCACGTCTTCCGAAGTATGAATACCAGTGGTAATCGCGAAGTCCGCCATGATGCGGCCGTAGAGAATCGCCACCCAACGCAACGGCAGTCGCAGTTCGTTTGAATTGCTCAAGACTAAACGCGGCGCCACAGCGAGATTTTCCAAATCGAAATCAGGTTGATATAAGCGATTGAAAAAGACCAGACCGTCCGCGCCTTCGGCAACCAGGCGCCTTGCCATGTTCGACATCGAGCTGAAGAACGGACTCAGCTTCATCGCGACCGGAATCGTAACCGAACGCTTTACCTGCCGCAGCATGTCGAGGTACATGTCTTCGATCTCGCGGCCGGTCATCTCTACGTCTGTCGGGACGTAATAGACATTCAGCTCCAACGCATCTGCGCCTGCGTCTTCGACGAGTCCCGCATAGTTAGTCCAGCCGCCGATCGAAACGCCATTCAAGCTGCCGATGATTGGGATGTCGACCGCCTCTTTAGCCCGCCGAATCAAATTCAGATATTCATCGGGCCAGACGTTGTACGAGTCCATCTCAGGAAAATAATTCAGCGCTTCGGCGTAGCTGTTCGTGTTGTGGCGCAGATAATGATCGACGTAGTAGCTGTTGAAAGTAATCTGCTCTTCGAACAGCGAATACATTACGACTCCGCTCGCGCCCGCGTCTTCGAGACGTTGAATGCTTTCGACGGTATGCGAGAGCGGCGAAGACGATGCGACGATGGGATTTTTCAATACTAAGCCGAGATAATTTGTTGACAAGCTCATGATGATCCTCGAAATGCTTACTTTGCGAGTTGCCGTTTCATGTCGGCGACTGCGGCTTTGATTCCGCCGATATCGAGCATGGTTTCATATTCAAAACACACGCTGTCTTTTCCGGCACTGGGACCGGTTTCAATCACGCAAAATACCTGGTAATTGATGTGGTATTTTTCGCCCTGCTTCTCAGCGTTGGCAATAATGTTGAAACGCGTATTCCATGGCTTCTTATTTTTCTGCAAGAGCTGCGGGAGCAAGGACCTGTATTCGCTGACGCTTTGTTCATCGCTACCGGCTGCGCTCGTCTGGCGCTGATCGGCGGCGGCGGTCTTCTTTGATGCTGCGCTCTTAATCGCGTTGAGTTGTCCCGCGGCGCGCGCCCAAATCAGCCTTTCCATTTCGCCTCGGTTTGCTCGCAGAATTTCCTGGAGCAGTTTGGCTTCGCAACGCTTCATCCAGAAGTCATCGACCTGGCGCCAAAGCGCTTGCTTCATCGGTGCGCCCATCAACTCTTTGTTGTATCCCTTGGCCTTAACGAGCGCGTCGAACATTGAAGTCTTGACCGCGTAATAGCCACTCAAATCTCTGGTAGTCGCGCTTTCGAAAGCCGTGCTGATCTCTTCCATGCTGGTGTCGCCGCGGCGCAATCCGTCGGCGCGCGCCTCGCGGTACGCGTTATAAAGGCCGGCGTCGAGTTTGGGGACGTAGTAGTAATCGCGCGTGATTTCGAGGGCCGTCTTGTAAACTTTGAAAGCCGTAATAAAGCCATTCATGGCCGCCGGCAGCGTCTTGTCTCTCAGTTTGTCGACGGCGTATCCCACGAGATCTGCCAACGCCTCGGTATCGCGCGCATCAGCCAGCGAGTTGATAACTTTGACTGCCGTGACCGTGTCGTTGAATCCCTGGAGCAGTTGCGGATTATCTTTGGCGATCAGGCTAACGGCATCGTTCGTCAGTCCCGTTACCCGAGCAACTTCGGCAATCACTTCTTCCTTCGACGGCGCAGCAATTTCCCCTTGGGGCACCTGCGAGTTTTCTTTTACCGCGATCGGGAGCACGTGTCCGCCGGCTAAAGTCAACGAAGAAATCGAGCCCACCAAAATCAAAAGTAGTGAGACCGGATAACTGAAGCGTTTCATAATTGCCTCCTCAACCGGGCAGCGCCGTTAACATGATTGACTGGGCTCCAAGCCAGACTCTAACCGCTATTCGCTGCCAGCTTCTTGTACTGCTGCCAGCGATGATTCACAGACGCCTGCGCATGCTGTAAGAGAATCTTCGCCGCCTCAGGATCACTGCGCTGCAACATGCGATAGCGGCCTTCGGTGTAGATGTAATCCTGCAAAGGAATCTTCGGATCTTTTGAATCGAGCTGGAACGGATTCTTGCCTTCGCTTTCCAGTGCGGGATTGAATCGATAGAGTGGCCAATATCCAGACTCGACCGCCAGCTTCTGTTGCGTCATTCCCTTCGCCATGTCGATGCCGTGCGCGATGCATTGGCTGTAAGCGATGATTAGCGATGGACCAGGATGCGCTTCAGCTTCGAGAAACGCTTTGACCGTCTGCACGTCATTCGCGCCCATCGCGATCTGCGCGATGTAAACGTTGCCGTAGCGCATGGCTGTCATGCCGAGATCTTTTTTGATTGTCGGTTTGCCGCCGGCCGCGAACTTGGCGACCGCTCCGAGCGGCGTTGCCTTCGAAGCCTGGCCGCCGGTGTTCGAATAAACCTCCGTGTCGAGAACGAGAATGTTCACGTTCTGCCCGCTGGCGAGGACGTGGTCCAGTCCACCGTAACCAATGTCATAGGCCCAGCCGTCGCCGCCGACAATCCAGACACTCTTTTTCACCAGTGCATCGGCCACTGCAAGAAGATCTTCCGCGCTGCTGACAACTTCCTGATGGTTTAGAGTCGGGCTACTGCCCGACGCGGCGGGCGGTAGCCCGCCTCTAAACGATGCGGTCAGTTTTTGCTTCAGTTCAGCGACAAGTTCGCGGGTTCTGTTGATTCCTTCGTGCGTATCCTGATTCGCGTTCAGCAATCCGTCAGCCAATTCGTTTCCAATCGTCTTTCGAAAAAGTTCGACGAGGTTCTTCGCATATGCCTGTTGATGATCGAACGACAGCCGCATGCCCAAACCGAACTCAGCGTTATCCTCGAAGAGCGAATTGCTCCACGCGGGACCACGGCCTTCGGGATTGATCGTGTAAGGCGTCGTCGGCGTAGCGAACAGCGGCCTCCAGGCTGGCAGTGTAAGGCGTCGTCGGCAAATTGCCGCCGTAGATGCTTGAGCAGCCGGTCGCGTTTGCGATGATCGCGCGGTCGCCAAAGAGCTGCGTCATCAATTTGATGTAAGGCGTCTCGCCGCATCCCGAACAAGCGCCCGAAAACTCAAACAGCGGTTGCAGCAGTTGAATGTCTTTGATGTTCTTGAATGTCAGTGCGCCGTTGCGATGAATCTCGGGCAACTTCAGGAAATAGTCCCAGTTGACGCGTTCGCTGTCGCGCAGCGGCAACTGCGGTTTCATATTCAGCGCTTTGCGCGAGACATTGCTCTTGTCTTTGGCCGGACAAACTTCGACGCAAAGCTGGCAGCCAGTGCAGTCTTCGACGGCGACCTGGATCGTGTAGAGATGATCCGGCAGTTCGCGCCATTTCGCCGGCATGGTTTTGAATCCGGCGGGCGCGTTTAAGAGATCTTCCTGCTTACAAACCTTTGCGCGAATCGTCGCATGCGGACAGACCAGCATGCACTTGCCGCATTCGATGCAGAGATCAGGTTCCCAAACCGGAACTTCCTGCGCGATGTTGCGCTTCTCCCATTGCGCGGTGGCGACGGGATAAGTTCCGTCGATCGGAAACGCGCTGACCGGAAGCAGGTCGCCCTTGCCGGCCAGCATG
>CBFHBI010000002.1:0-16590 GCA_965653755.1 uncultured Blastocatellia bacterium | reverse complement strand
TGTCATAAATTTAATCAGGTTTGCTGGCGTCGCCATTCCTCGCGGCTGATGCCGTAAAGTAAAACCCGCTTACCTAACAATTCAGTTTCGCCTTCAACCGTTTCACCGAGCCGTTCAGCGACTTTAACCGAATTGATGTTGTCGGGTGCGATACAGCTAATCAGATGATCGCGATCCATTTCCGTAAACGCGTATTGCATCGCACGGCGCGCGCCTTCGGTCGCGTAGCCTTTGCCCCAACTCGCTCGCGCGAGTGTCCATCCCAACTCGAAACCGGGCCAGCCGGGCGGGTTCATGAATCCTATGCGGCCAACCAGTTTGCCGCTGGATTTCTCTACGACCGCGAAGACGCCGTACCCAAAAAAATACCAATGACCAATGTGCGCAGCCATCGCCTTGAAAGCTTCGAGCTGGGTCTGAGGTTGTCCGCCGAGGAACTTCATCACCTCGGGGTCGGTCGCCATTTCCAGGTAGCCGGGAAAATCATCTTCGCGAAACCAGCGCAGGAGCAAACGATCGCTTTCGAGTTGTACTTCGTTAAATTCCATGGCCTTGGTTTACCTTGAGAATTTTCTGACGATTAGCGCGATCGTTAGTCCGATTCCCAACATGTGAATCAGAATATTTGGGATTAGCACGCCCCAGGGATATTGCCAGGGCAAAATAGGGGAGTGAATCGCCGAGTATCGCAAAACCAACCCATACATCACCAGGTAAACGCCGAGACCGTAAAGTAAGCCGCTAACGATCGCGTGATCGATCATAAAGCGAACCCGGCGACTAGCCAGGTAATAAATCGCCGCAGCAATCAGGGCAATAAGGAAATGAAAGAAGAGACCGAGAGCCGCGGCCTTGATTCCGCCTTCACGCGCGCGTGCCGGCCCGAGCGCTCCCGCGGCGACTGATCGAAAGACAGCAGCAGGCATCGCTCCGCGTCGGACGTAAGAGAAGATGCAGGCGTAGGTGATGTCGAAGGTGCCGGCGATCAGACCCGCCACCAGAATTGTGAGCCAGGGCTTTGCAGCGCGAGTCGGGATCATGCGATCAATCCTATCGACAGGTTGCGAAGAGCGACGTGAGAATACCACGAAGCCTTTGAAGAACATCGAAAATATTTGCGCGGAAGGCGGCCGCTCTTAGCGGCGATCTGTTTTCAGTTTCTTCGCGTTCCTCTGCGAAACCTCGGCGGCCTCTGCGGTAAAGCAAAGGCGAAACCGCAGAGGAGCGCTGAGAAAAAGACGCAGAGGTACGGAGGGAATTTTGACCTGGTCACCCCTACTTCTTCGCTGACTTGAGTTCGTCGAGCTTCTAGCGAAATTGGGGGAGGTCCTCGTTGGTAGGATCGACCTACGCCAGCTTGTTCATTTGCTGCTCTGCTTCTTTCGCGGTCCCATTGGCCAACAGCGCAGCACAAAGGCCATCGAGGGCCGGCATGTCGTCGGGTTTCTTTTGCAGCGCCGCCTTATACCATTTTTCGGCGGCATCGAAATGACCTGCATCGAGATTCGCCACACCCAACATCGCCAGCGTGTCGAAATCGGTGGGCTTGATCTTATTCGCCGCGAGCAGATATTCAATCGCCTGATCGAATCGTTGAATTTGATATTCCAATTTCGCCGCCGTCAGTTGCGCTTCGAAATCATTCGGATTCTCGCGCGCTTGCTTCATGGCCTGCTGCACGGACGCGAGCATCTGCTGGCCGCCCTCACCGGAGGTCGTCTGATCGCCGCCGGCAATTGGCGGATGATTCGGCGGCAGGTTCTGGCCGTTTTGCGCGGCCATGGGCAAAGCGCGCTGGGCAGCTTCGCGCTGGCTGATGTTGGTAGCTAAAAGAAAACCGGCGATGAAGCCGAGCAAGATGCCGATGATGGCGAATAGCAGATTGTCTCTGGTCATTTAGTTAGCGGGTTTGAGTAAGGTGCGAATCTGCGCGCGCAGTTCCGGATTTTCAGTATGGCCGTGACTGGTGATCGCGTGATTGACCGCCGCTTCGACTACTTCGTCTTCAGTGCCTTCAATTCGCAATGTGCAATTTCCTTCGCTCGGGTAATCGCGGCAATCAATCGCTTTTCTTTCAGACATAATGTGGATCCTCCAGTTCAGGGTTCAACTCTAGCGTGCGTCGCGAGCAACCCAAAGGTTGAACTCAGAACAAAAGTCTATCGCGAAGCCTTATTGCCGGCCAACTCCTTAGCCTTCGAAATTTGTTCGGTAATGGTTTTCAATTCTTCAGAACCCGCAGGCAGTTGTTTTAATAGTTGCTGCCAATACTCGATAGCTTTCTGGTAATCCTTCGCCTGGAACGCCGCGCTGCCGGCGAGATCCAAAGCCTTCTGGTGTTTGGGATCGATCTTGAGCGCGCGATTGATGGCTTCGGTCGGTTTACCTGCGAGGTTCTGGTCGTTTGCCAGCGCCAAAGCTTCGGCATAGTCGGCCCAGGCGTCGGCATCGTTTGGGCTCAGAGCGGTCAGCTTCTCGTAAGCGGCGGCGGCATCCGGGAATTGTTCCTGCATCATGTAGCTGCGACCCAGCATGGTCCAACCCTGTACGTCGTTCGGATTTTGCTTAAGCCGATCGGCGAGCTTCTGAATGTTCGCCGCGATCTGTTGGTCCGACATCGCTCCGGTTTGACCAGCCATGGGCGCGACAGGGTTCGGGGCGGTTGGCGCTGAAGTAACCGCTTTTGGATTGCCAACGAAAAGATAGAACGCGACCGCGCAAACCGGTATCACAATCGCAACGCTGTACGCAAAAGCATTGGTGTGTTTCGGCGTCGCTGCCGGCGCGTCCTGGTTCGCCACGTCTTCAAGGAGCCTGCGCTCGAGTTCACCCTTTTCCTGATCGTATTGCTCTTTGCCGATCAGCGAGTTCTTCAGATCGGCATCAAGCTCACGTTGCTGGTCTTTGTAAACGAGGATGTTTGCCTCGCGACGTTCCACCTCTTCGTCCGCGCTGGGTTTGTTGAGCAGCGCGGGCAGAATGAACCAGAACGCCAGAAGAATTAAGAGCGCGGCGATTATCCAAAAAGTCAACATGGTTATTTCAGACTGCGCAGAATGTCTTCCGCGCGCTTTCTTTCTTCGGCCGTCAAGGGCTCGTCCGCGATCATTTCACGCCGTCGTTTCAGAAACAGAAACAGGACTCCGGTTCCTACAAACAGAAACAAGAACGGCCCAAACCAAAGCAGATAAGTGGTTTTCTTCACCGGCGGTTTGTAGAGCACAAAGTCACCATATCGATCAGTCAAGTAAGCGATGATCTCTGGATCGGTCTTGCCGGCTTTGATCTGTTCGCGAATCTGTTTACGCAGATCTTCGGCCAGGTCAGCGTGCGAATCGGCGAGCGTTTCGTTCTGGCATACCAGACTACGTAACTGCTCCGTGAACGTCTTCATCCGCTGCTCGATCTGCGGATCTTCGTTGGGCGCTGCTTCCTTGGCGGTGACCGCGGCCGAGAGGGCGAATGAACAGAAGATCATTCCAAGGGTGATGACAGAAAAGGCCAAGAACTTTTGTGTCAGAACCCGGTGCGGTAGCGACGGGATCAAAGAGCGCCTTCGATTCAATTTATCTGATGTTGAGAACGACATCGCTTCTCGGTTAAATGCCCTCATGATCCCGTCGCTACCGCTCCGGGTTCTGACACCACGACGCGAGTTCATCCAAACACGAGAAGGGCAGCAACGCTTCGGCGATTTGTTTTGCCCTTCTTTCATTGGTTCAGTTGCTTTGCCAGCGGCACAATCTTCTGGTTCCAGACGTCCTCCGTGATTGGCCCAATCTGCTTGAAGCGAATGACGCCCTGTTTGTCGATCAAGAAACTCTCCGGCGCGCCGTAAACTCCATAATCGATCGAAGTGCGTCCGTCAGCATCGAAGATTATTTGCGTGTACGGATTGCCGAGTTCCGCCAGGAACTGCTTCGCCGCCGCGCGCTCATCGGTGCTGTCATTCGCGTACTTGTAATCGACGCCATAAATCGGCACGACGTTCTGCTTAGAGTATTGGACCAGCAGCGGATGTTCGTCGCGACAAGCGATGCACCACGAGCCCCAGAAATTCAGAACATAGACTTTCCCGCGCATCTCCTGCGTTGACACCGTCCTGGTTGGATCTTGCAGTTGCGGCAGTTGGAACACCGGCGCAGGTTTGTTGATGAGCGGCGACGGAACTTCGTGCGGATCGCGGTGCAGCCCAATGAGCAGAAACCCAACCAGACCGATGAACAGCACCAGAGGGATGAGTAAATACTTGTTCATGCTATTCAATCGCGGAAGACGCGGCGGTGGCGACCTTTACGACTTTCGCTTTTTCGGTAGGCTGCGCAATCTTCTTTTTCGCCAGTGCATAACGTCGGTCGCTGATCGCAAACGCGCCGCCGATGGCCATGAACAACGCGCCGCCCCAAATCCAATTCACCAAAGGCTTGTGATAGACGCGCACGGTCCAGCCGCCGCCTTCGACGGCATCGCCAAGCGATACATACAAGTCACGCCAGACACTGCGATCGATTGCGGTTTCGGACATCGGTTGTTGCGTAGCATTGAACACACGTTTTTCGGGATGCATGACCGCGAATGGCGCTGAGCCTGTTTGCGCTACTTCGAAGTCAGCGCGCACAGCTTGATAGTTTGGTCCCGGAAGCTGCTGGAGATTCTTCAATTGAAATTGATAGCCGCCGACGTTTACTGTATCGCCGACATTCATCTTCACATCGCGTTCAGTTTGATAACTCGTGACGACGGTGACACCGGCGATGAAGACCGCGACGCCGACGTGGGCCAACTGCATGCCGTAATAACTGCGGGGCAGGGAAGCGAAGCGCGCGAAGAAATTTGATGCGGTTGATTGAACGCGCAGACGGCCGATAATGTTTTGCAGGACAGTCGCGACAATCCAAACTGCTAACAACAAGCCAAGACTGGCGCGCCATTTCCAGCCGCCAATAATGAACGGAAGGATGATCGCCATGACGATGCTGAGCGCGAATGCCCACTTCAGTCGCGTGGCGAGATCGGGAAGCTTTGCTTCCTTCCAACGCGCGATTGGACCAACGCCGATCAGGAACGCTGCGGGTGCCATCAAAGGCACAAAGACTGTGTTGAAGTAGGGCGGGCCGACGGAAAGCTTGCCGAGATTGAGCGCATCAACAAACAGCGGATAAAGCGTGCCGAGCAGAACCGATCCGGCCGCGACGATTAGCAAGACGTTATTCGTGAGCAACAGCGACTCGCGTGAAAGAATTTCAAATTTCGATCCGAGTCCGACCTGTTTCGCTCTCCACGCGTACAAGGCCAGCGAGCCGCCGATCACCACGGTCAGAAAACCAAGAATGAAAGTGCCGCGCTTCGGATCGTTGGCGAATGCGTGTACCGAGGTCAGCACGCCCGAACGGACGAGGAACGTGCCCAGCAGGCTGAGCGAAAACGCCGCGATGGCCAGCAAGACAGTCCAACTTTTGAAGCCGCCGCGCTTCTCTGTAACTGCGAGCGAATGAATCAAAGCAGTGCCTACGAGCCAGGGCATGAAAGAGGCATTTTCGACCGGATCCCAAAACCACCAACCGCCCCAACCGAGCACGTAGTAGGCCCAGAAACTTCCCAGCGCAATGCCGCACGTGAGAAACATCCACGCCACCGTGGTCCATGGCCTGGACCACCTGGCCCAGGTCGCATCGAGCTTTCCGCCAATCAACGCCGAGACCGCAAAAGCAAACGCAACACAAAACCCGACATACCCCATGTAAAGCATCGGCGGATGCGCGACCATCGCCGGGTCTTGCAGCAGCGGATTTAAATCGCGGCCGTCTGGCGGAACGGGAAAGATGCGTTCGAACGGATTGCTCGTGATCAGCATGAAGAGCAGAAAGCCACAACTGATCATCGCCATCACCGATAACACGCGTGCGACCATTTCGCTCGGCAGGTGATTGCTGAACAAAGTCACCGCGACCATCCAAACCGTGAGAAAGAATGTCCAGAGCAAAAGCGATCCTTCGTGCGAACCCCATGTCGCGGCCAGGCGATACTGAAGCGGCAGTTGTGAATTTGAATTCGTCGCGACGTTCAAGACGGAGAAGTCATTGGTGATGAACGAATAAGCGAGGATCGAAATGGCGATCGTGACGAAGATGAATTGCGCCTGCGCCGTCGGCCTTGCCAGCGCCACGAGTTGCGGAATTCCCTTCGCTGCGCCAATCAAGGGCAAACTGGCCTGCACCAGCGCCAGCATCAGCGCCAGAATTAATGCGAATTGTCCGATTTCCGGAAGCATATGGAGCGCACGCATCCTGCGTGCGGGACGCCGGCATCCTGCCGGCTTCATCAATTATTTCGACAGCGTCTTTGCTGCCTCGTTCGCGGAGTTCTTCACCTTGTTAATATCTTTTGCCTTATCTAACGCGGTCGCAGCTTCGGGCGGCATGTAGTTCTCATCGTGCTTGGCCATAATTTGATCGGCGTAGAAGACGCCGTCCGCTCCGACCTTGCCTTGCGCGACACAGCCGCGGCCTTCCTTGAACAAGTCAGGCAGAATCCCTTTGTAAACAACCGGAATCGTGTTCGCCGTGTCGGTCACGGTGAAGCGAATCGTCAATCCGTCGGTGTCGCGCTTGAGACTGCCGTCCTGCACCAGTCCACCGATCCGAAATGTGCGACCGATGGGCGCCTCCTTCGTGGCGATCTGCGTCGGACTGAAGAAGAAAACGAGATTGTTCTTGAAGGCTGACAACACGAAACCTGTGGCCACGCCGAGCGCAGCTAAACAACAGACAATAAAAATAATTCTCTTATGACGGCGTTTCATTGACTTTCCTGAAATGAAGTTTTGAATGCTGAATCGCGCGTTTCAAAATCCGGCGCGACGCGACGTTTCAAATTTCGCTTGCGCTGCAAGAGCATCAGCACTTCTATCGCCAGCAAAACGAAGGTCACGCCGTACGATCCCCAGATGTAAACGGCGTACTTATCGGTCGCGAAGTATCTTATGATTCCCATAATCCTTACGCGGTGGCTTCAGCCAACCACGGCGCCTCCTGTTCGCGTTCACGAATGATGTAGCGCACCCGCACCAGCACTACTGCGATTGAATAAAGCCAGCACGCACCCAGCAGAATTAACATCCCGGCGGCCAACGACGGCGCCATCTTGAAACTGTTCTTCGTGATGGTCGCGCCCTGGTGCAGGCTGTTCCACCATTGCACTGAGAAGTAAATGATCGGAACGTTGATTACACCGACCAGCGCCAGCACTGCGCCCGCACGATCCGCGCGGCGCACGTCATCGATCGATGATTGCAGCGAAATGAATCCGATGTACAAGAAAAGCAGGATCAACGTCGAGGTGAGTCGTGCGTCCCAAACCCACCAGACGCCCCACGCGGGCCGGCCCCAGAGCGATCCGGTTACGAGCGAAATGAAGGTAAAAATGGCTCCCGTCGGCGCGATAGCCGTCGCCATCATCGACGCCAACCGCGCATTGAACGCCCAGCCGACTCCCGCATAAATCGCCATCAGCACGTAAAGGAACATTCCCATCCACGCCGCCGGCACGTGAATGAAGAGGATTCGATATGACTCTCCCTGCACAGCATCTGTCGGTGCGACAAAAAACCCAACATACATCCCCGCGATGAACAAAATCGCCGACGGGATGGCGAAGAGCGGAATCAATTTTCCCGCGAGTGGGTAGAAGTTCGCAGGCGCTGCGTACTTATACCAGTTGACTTTGTGTTTGCTCATGAAATTTCCGCAATGCCGACCTTATCGCGCGTCGGAATGCGTCGCCGTTACAATTCTTATTCCGCGATTATGTCTGTAGGGGCAGCCCTCGTGGCTGCCCGGACCCGGGCAGGGACAAGCCCTGCCCCTACATGGATCTATTCCACAGATATACGCAGCGCCGCACTGGTGGCCCAAGGCGCGAACACCAGCGAAACGATCAACGTCGCTGCTAATAATAAGAGCCACGCTTGCGGACTCGATCCGGTAACGCTTGCCTGGACCGCGCCGCTTCCAAATATGAGCACCGGAATGTAAAGAGGCAAGACAAGCAATGCGACCAAAACATTGGCGGCGCGCAACCCGAGCGTTAGTGCCGCGCCGACCGATCCGATGACGCTTAGAACCGGCGTTCCCAGCAAGAGAGAAACCACCACTATCGCCAGACCATTTTGCGACAATCCGAACTGAAGTCCAAGCACCGGCGCGATGACAACCAGCGGAACTTCCGAAACGATCCAATGCGCCAGCACTTTCGCCAGCACCACGAGATACGCCGGTTGTGGCGTCAACAGCAATTGTTCGAGCGTTCCGTCCTGATAATCGTTGCCGAAAATTCGGCCCAGCGACAGCATCGATGCGAGCAAAGCCGCGACCCAAACCACGCCGGGCGCGATCGTTCTGAGAATCTCGCGCTCCGGCCCGATGCCCAGCGGAAATAGGCTGACTACGATAATGAAAAAGAACAAGGTCGCCAGCACGTCGGCACGCCGGCGCCACGCGAGAATCAGATCGCGCCAGACGAGCCATGCAAACATCGATTGAAACGAGGGGTTCGGCACTAGGAAAGTTGGAGCCGCTGGAATTTCGGCACGGCAAGGTTGAGATCCTGATGAGTCGCAACGATCGCTATTCCATTTCTTTTCAAATGATCCCCGATGAACTCGCGCGATAGATTCATCGCGCGGTCGTCGAGAGATGTCAGCACTTCGTCCAGAACCCAAAGTTTCGCCGGCGAGGTCAGCAAACGCGTCATGCCAAGGCGTCGCCGTTGCCCTGCGGACAGCACACGCGCCGGGAGGTTTACCTGTTGCGACAAGCCGACGCGATCCAAAATTTCTTTTGCTTCGCTTTGACTCAGCGGCTTTCCCGCAACCGCGCTGGCAATCCGAAGATTTTCGGTCGCGCTCAATTCATCCTTGACGGCGTTTTGATGTCCGAGATAGGCGACTGAACCAAAATACTCTTCGCCGAGTGAGCGAATCGTTTCGCCGTTCCATCGGACTGTGCCTGCGGCCGGGGTCGCCAAGCCACAAAGAATTCTTAACAGACTCGTTTTACCGCTGCCGTTTGGGCCGCGGACTTCGATCAACTCGCCTTCGGCGGCGGAAAAGCTTAGGTCCTTAAACAGCCGTCGCGTGCCGCGCACGCAAGTTAGGTTGATTACTTCGAGCATTCTCAATCAAACGTTATCCAACACGGAGCTAAACCAAAGACTCCGCATCATAGTCGAGATGCTCTGAAGTTGTCATGCGTTCAAGTCGAGCCGCTTCCGACGCTGCGTAATTAATCCGGCTGCGAACTTGACGGAGGCGCAAAATAAATCACTGCTCAGGCGCCCATGAATATTTTGCTCCGGTCCAGAAGATGAGGCCTCGGCGACCATTCACGGTCTCGAGAATTACATCGCCTCGTAACGGCGGCAGCTTCTGTTTGAAGGGAGCGGCGCGCACCGCGTTGGAGGTTTGCACCGTGGCGCTGACGCCGGCGGCATTTCGCAAGAGGAACGCTTGTCGTGCATTGTCATTCCGCCAACCTTGCGCTCCGACCCCGTGAATGATGGCCAGGAGCGAATCGGTTTTTTCTGCCTTTACAGGTTTTGGTGGGACAAGCTGGTCCGCTGCTGGGGTCCCGGGAATCGGCACGTCGTGCGGATCTTCCAACGTCCAATTTGCGACGGCGCTATTAATTTCGCCAAGTGAATCCTGTTTTGCCTTTGTTATGACCGCGATGTCTTCTGATCCGTCACCGTTGAAGTCTCCGGTCAAGAAGACTGGACCGGCGGTTTGAGCGATCGTGAGCGACTTCTCGAATGCCCGCGCGATTGCTGCAATGACTTCATCGGTTTTTGGAGGACTTTCTGCCGGCTTCGCCGATGGCGTCGCCTGCGCTGGTGAAAATGCAGGTGCGGGACTGTTCGTGATTGGTATTGGTTTCAGTTCGGAAGTCTTCGGCTGATCAGGTGTCTTGCTGCAGGCGGCCGCGAGGCATGCCGCAAGGGAAATCGTGAGAGCGTACACAGGTAACGGCAATCGCTCACGCAAAAGGTTTTTATTGATGAGATGGCAATGCGCCATACGGTTCGCAATTTTGTTTGGCCGCACCTCGAGTGGGGTCCGCCCCGATTGCAGCCCCCACTCGATGATCCGACGTCGTTGGCGTCACAAAGAGTTCAGAAAATCAATCAACTGATTCTTTTGTGTCGTGCTGAGGTTGCGGTAGTTGTTGATGACTCCGGTTGCTTCACCCGCGTGGCGCAAAATTGATTCGTTGCGGGTGTAATTCAGACCATCGTGCATCAGTTCGTTGCGCGTGCGTATGCCCCAGAGCGGAGCCGTACGCATCTTGTTCGTCATGCTCTGATCGAGTTGGCCCGTGTTGGGATCGATCACCTGGGCAATACCGTCGCCGGTGCCCACGTCATGCAACAGAAAGTCACTGTACGGATGAATGATCTTGTTGCCCAAGGCATTCGGCACAGTGAAGGCCCCGCCATTGATGAGCGTTCCCGGAGGCGCGGTGGTTAGACTCGTGATGTGGCAGATGTTGCAGCCGATTTGGTTGAACAGCGTGGCGCCGGCTTGGGCGCTCGCCGTAGCCGCCAAAACCGTGTCTCGCGAGGGTGCCTTAGTCGCGCGCATGAAGCGGGCAAACGTATCGATGTCGCCGTCCGGATCTTCACCGCAATTTTGCGAAGGGTTGGCCGTGCAGGGCTTATTGTCGGGAACGTCGTCGCATAACGTCGTGAATTCCTGAAGGTTAAGACGGTTGGTGATACCCATCTCATTCAGGTACGCGCCGCTGGCAAACGTCAACAAGCTGGCATCCTGACTTTTCCAGCCGAACCGGCCGACGCGCAGCGCACCGCCGGCTTCCGCGACGGGCACTGACGTAAGTTGGCCCTTCATGCCGCTGGGCTGGCCATTAGGAATATTCTGAAGAGTCGTATTGGAAATACACTCCACAAATCCGAGACCCAACAAATTGGTGGTCATGCGCCGGGCGCGGATGGTTTCCGCTCCGGGCACACGCTCCTGGGCCTGTTCATTCGGGTGGTTGTAGATGATCGCGTGAGTGGTCACGTTTGTAATCACTCCCGGACAAGTTGCTCGCTGATTGACGAGCGACCGATTTGCGATTGTGACGGCCCCGTTGTTGATGGTAATGGTGGCCGGCACGAAATTGCCGAAGCTGTCGCTGTGTCCTGCCCGCAATTCTGAGATTTGACTGATGCCGCCAGAGACGGGGTTCTGATGACATTCAGCGCATGATTGAGCGTTGTAAAGTGGACCCAGGCCCTTTGTGACGTCGTCGCGCTCTTCAAATGTGTCGCGATCGGCGTCGTGCGTTGCCTGGCTGACAAAGGTTGCGTCATTGGTTAGAGTATCGAAGCCGGTCGGAGCTTCGGTTGCCGATTGGCTTTCGACGGTTTGCGACGACCATAAAGGCAAGGCCAGCGCAAACGCGAAGAGAACAAAGATGAGAAGTTTCAGGTAGGTAGTCATCTTCTTGAACCTCCTTATATTCGAAGCGGACTGTCGACGGAGGACGAGGGCCACCGATGATCGGCGTCGTTTCGTCCTAGAATGTTTTCCTTACCCTTGTTCGAAAGCTGGTCGCAGAGAGGTGGGTGGTCGACCTTGTTACCGACCAGCGGCCTTTCGGTGAGCGTTTGACTCCAGCAGGGCTCCCCGAAAAGACCAAGGCTCGACCGCTTGCAAGTGGCGCGAACTCTAATACCAGTCGCAAAGTATGTCAATAGCAAAGTTTTTATCAGTCGCAACTGAATTGGGAAATCGTCGAAGCTAATGACGGCAGTAATTGATCAGGAGCGCCGCGTTGCGCAATTGCAGGAAAAACTCCTTGAGATCGAGCAGCGTTTGATCCCAACCGCTCTACACGTGTTTGGTCGAGCGGCGCAATCGGGCGAAAGAGAAGACTTGCTCCGCATGATTGTTTCATTTGATCGGCCAGAGCACGCCGTACGAGCTCTTCCCAGGTTGATCGCGGAAGGCCTCAGCATCGAAGAGCCCGCAGAGATGTTCCAGGATTGCCCGATAGGCGAAACGAGGGCCCTGATCGATGACATTCTCAAAAAGGCGATTCAGAATTTTTGCGCGCATGGCGCAGAGGCCGCGGCCAATTGGCTGAATGAGCGAGCCAACGTCCAGGTAAGTCACTCGCTGGTTTACTTCAACTTGCTCGCGTCGATCGAGGAGCGACTGGATTCCAATTTCGAGGTCGATGCGCTGATGCGCGCCTTGCGCGGGGAATATATCGCACCTGGGCCGGGCGCCGACATCGTGCAAAATCCGCGCGTGCTGCCGACGGGCCGAAACACACATGCGGTAAATCCTTATTCGGTGCCCTCTCAGGCGGCTTTCATCCGAGCAAAGAAACCGGCGGACGCTTTGCTGCAGAGGTATCGCGAGGAGCACGGTCGCTATCCGCGCTCGATCGCGATGGTGCTCTGGGGATTGGATAACATCAAGACGCACGGCGAAGGTGTGGCTCAGGCGCTTTGGCTCCTGGGCGTACGGCCGCTTCGCGACGCCCTCAATCGCGCAACAGACGTCGAAATCATTCCGCTCGACGATTTGAACAGACCTCGAATCGATGTCGTGATGACGGTGTCCGGAATTTTTCGCGATCTATTTGCACCGACGATGATGTTGCTTGATAAAGCTGTGCGGAAGGTCGCGCAATTAGATGAGCCCGTGGAAATGAATTATGTGCGACGAAATATCGAAGATCGCATCGGCGAAGATCGCGCCGGCTTTGACGATGCGGTGACGCGGGTCTTTTCAAATGCACCCGGCAACTACGGAGCGAACGTCAATTTCATGGTGGGCCAATCAGCCTGGGAGGACGAAGCGGAGTTGGGTGATCTCTTCGTGAAGCGAAAATGTTTTGCGTACACCCGCGACCTGCGAGGCTGCGTCATCGAAGGTCGCGAGGCCCCTGAATTAATGAGCGATACCTTGTCGCGCGTCGATGCGACTTATCAGACGATCGATTCATTCGAAGTCGGCATCACGGACGTCGATCATTATTTCGAATATCTCGGCGGCATCTCGCAGGCGGTCGAGAAGCGCGCGCAAGCCAAGCCCTCAATCTATTTGTCGGACTCGCTATCGCCCCAGACGCGAATCAGATCGCTCGAAGAAACAGTGCGGCTCGAAACGCGCACAAAGACTTTGAATCCAAAATGGTTTGAAGGAATGCTGAAGCATGGCTTCCGCGGCGTTGCTGAAATCGAGCAGCACGTGACGAACACTTTCGGTTGGAGCGCTACGGCCGACGCAGTGGACCCGTGGATTTATACCGAGATCAGCAAAACGTTTCTGCTCGATGAATCGATGTTCGAACGTCTCAGGGAATTGAATAGTTACTCGCTCGAATCGCTCCTGAAACGGCTACTCGAAGCGCACGAGCGCGGCTATTGGAATCCGGACGAAGAGATTCTGGAGAGACTGCGAAGCATATCGGATCAAATGCAGTCATTTTTGGTTAAATGAAAGTCACTGTTCTACACGTCGGCTCGAGCTTGCTTGCGCCTTTGCGGAATGCGGAGCGCGAGATCAGGCGCGACGCGAGCGATCTACACCTTGCGGTGCGGAACTTCGGCGGCGTGTTCACAGAAGCAGAATGGCAAGCGATCGAACGCGACGTGACCGAGTCGGACGTTGTCTTTGTCATTCATGTAATGGACGGCGAGAACGCAGCGCGGCTGATCCCTCTGCTCGATTCCTCTCGAGCGAAGACGACAGTTGTCGTCATCAATTGCATGCCGGAGTTGATGCGGCGCTCGCGCCTTGGGAAATTGGATTTTGGGAAATTGCCAGGCGGGAGAAGCAAAGGGCAAAGCGCAAAGAGCAAAGCGGCGAGCGATGAAGATGCCAGTCCGGACGGATTGCTTAAGTCGGTCTCGTCATGGATTGGCAGACAGGCGAAAGCGAATCGCAAGAATGGCGCGAGGGGAAATGATCGCACCGATTACTTGAAGTGGGTTGATCGAATGCCGGCTCTCTTGCGTTTCGTTCCGAACACCGGTCGTCTGCGGGATGCGAAAAACTATCTCATGATGGTTGGCTATTTTTTGCAGCCGACTCCCAACAACATCAAATCGATGATTCTGCTGGCTTTGAAGGAATATGCAGCAGATGATCGACTGCGCACGATTGAAGTCCTGCCGCCTGAATCAGTGCCGTCCGTCGCGATTTATCATCCTGATGCGCCCATGCTGTTCGAATCGTTCGAGAGTTATCAAGATTGGTATGTACCGCGAAGGCCAAAGTCCAAATACCAAAGTCCAAAGGCGCAGCCGGCGTCTTTGAATCCAGCTTCGACCGTTGGCCTGCTGTTGATGCGGCCGCAGATTGTAAGCAACTCACATCAACACTACGACGCTTTGATTCGCGCGATCGAAGCTGAAGGGCTCGATGTGATTCCGGCAATCTCGACGTTGATGGATAACCGGGACGCCTGTGAACGGTTCTTTGTCGGTACGCAAGCCTCGGGCTTGCAAGCATCCGAACGCGAGCACGCCGGAGGCGTGCGTACCACGCAGGTAAGTCAGATCGTATCGCTAACGGGTTTCAGTTTTGTCGGCGGTCCGGCAATGAACGACAGCGAGGCTGCCGCTGATTATCTTTCTCATTTGAACATTCCCTATCGATCGCTGGTGAGTCTCGATACGCAAACGATCGAAAATTGGCGCGAGTCGTTCACCGGTTTGAATCCGGTGCAGACGGGAATGCAGATCGCGAGTCCGGAAATCGACGGCGCTACTGAGCCGCACATTTTTGGCGGCATCCCCGAGCGAGGTGTCGAGCCTGCGGCCTTCCAAGATCGTTGCCGGAGGATCGCGCGCCGTCTGAAGCGATGGAATCGCTTGCAGATGGCTGACCGTGCCGATCTAAAAATCGCGCTGGTGATTTATTGTTTTCCGCCGAACAAAGGAAACATCGGCACGGCCGCGGATTTGGACGTCCTCGAAAGCGTGCGGGCCATTCTGGGCGCTTTGAAGGGCGACGGGTATTGTGTCGAAGTTCCTCAGACAACCGAAGCACTTCGCGAAATGATCCTTGGCGGCAATTCAAACGAGTTTCAGTCGAATGCGAACGTAGCTTATCGGATGACAGTCGCTGAGTATAGAAGCTCTTGCTCTTTTATCGATGACATCGAAAAAGAATGGGGCGCTACGCCGGGTAAGATCAACTCGGACGGTGAAGCTTTGTTCATTCAGGGCCTGCATCTCGGCAGGGTCTTCATTGGTGTGCAACCTACGTTTGGCTACGAAGACGACCCGATGCGGCTGCTCATGTCCAAGGGTGGCGCGCCACATCATGGCTTTGCCGCGTTCTATGCGTACCTACAGAATATTTTCAAAGCAGACGTCGTCATTCACGTCGGCACCCATGGCGCAATGGAATTCATGCCCGGGAAACAGGTGGGACTTTCCAGCGAATGCTGGCCTGATCGGCTGATCGGTGAATTGCCCAACATTTATATCTACAGCGTGAACAATCCTTCGGAAGGTACGATTGCCAAACGACGGTCTTACGCGGAGTTGATTTCATATCTGACTCCGCCAATTGAAAGCGCCGGCTTATATAAAGGACTGGCAGCTCTGAAAGATTTGATCGACAGCTATCAGCGCACGAAAGATGAGAGCGAGCGAATCGAGCTGTTTCGGTCAATTGAGGAAACGAGCAAGAGCCTGAATCTGAGTGCTTCTTAAACGCCGTTTGAGAGTGAGGTTATGTGGCGGCGGAACTCCTCGCTCGTTATCCGGTGGCGAAAAACTTCGTGGCCGTCGATGCAAAGCACCGGAATCTCGTAACGGTAGCGCCTGAACAGTTCCGCGTCCTTTTCAATATCGATTTCTTCGAGCGTGTAAAGTTCATCGACGCCGGCGCGCTGCATTTCGTGCCTCATCTCTTCGCACAAGCCGCAGCGGTTCTTTGTGTAGAGAACTACTCGGACCTTCGCAGCCATTTGATTTTTTCTTCAAGGACGAACGCACGTGTCGATAGTTAACGTGATTTCTTAACTATTCGCTTGCCAAACATTGCTTTGACGATGTATAAAGACGCTTCTGTCGGCCATTTTATATTCATTTGTTTGTCGACCGCACTTCTAGTGAACAGAATTAAATCTTTTTTCACAGAGACATCAATCCCTGTGTCGCGGGGAATTGTATAGGGCGTTGACAAATTCCCGACGTTGAAGTGTGAGTAACCGGCGATGTGATGGCGATCACATTGCGGAGGTTTAGGGAGTGAGCAGCACCTTGGACCAACAGAACTCAAACGTAACCGCACCCCCGGCGAGTGCGCCCGCCGCGCCTGCGCCCAAAGCACCTGCGAAGGCCGCCACCAAACCGCCGGCGGTCGTTGTCGAGTCCAATCCCGATCCGCCTATAAACAAAGTGCGCCGCCGCATCGTCTGGGCTAGCGTCGCCGGTTTTCTGACGACGTGCTTTCTGATGTTCGTGCGGTTCTTCTTGCCGCGATCGATTACCGAACCGCCCAGCACTTTCAAGATCGGATTCCCCGGCGATTATGCGCTGGGAGTTGACACGAAATACCAA
>CBFHBI010000001.1:0-17400 GCA_965653755.1 uncultured Blastocatellia bacterium | reverse complement strand
CCGGTCGCATCCTGCACCCCGCGCGAGATGCTCGCGCGGGGACCCCGCACCGCTCCCGGTTCTGACACTCACGGTCGAGTTTCTGAGACCGGTAAAGTGATTTCGACGACTAATCCGCCGTCGATGGCATTCAGCGCCCGCACGGTGCCGTCGTGCAGCCGGACGACGCGGTCGGTAATCGCGAGGCCGAGGCCGGCGCCTTGCGAGTTCGTCTCACTTCCTTCGGGCACTCGCTGAAAAGGTAGGAAAATGCTGGAGAGCGATATTTTCGGAACGCCGGGGCCGTGATCGCGAATCCGCAAAAAGGCCTTCGCTCCGCTGGCGTCCCGCTCCAAACTGATCTCAATGGCGGATCCTTCCGCTGTGTAACGAATCGCGTTGCGCACCACGTTCTCGATTGCGCTGCGCAGCATTTCAGGAATTCCTGAAATAGTGCAAGCGTCGGCACGCGTGACTTTGACTTCGCGATTGTGCGCGCGCGCTTCGAACTCGCCGTCGGCGGCGACTTCCTGGACCAGGTTGGTAAAGTCGAAGGTCTCGCGTTGGGCCAACTCGCTGCCGCTTCCTATGCGCGTCAGGGTCAGCAACTGGCCGATCATTTTGTCCAAACGCTCTGCCTCGGTGTTGATGCGATTGACGTATTCTCCGGCTTCTTCGGGAGAGGCATTCTTCAACAAGCCCAGCGCAACGATCATGCGCGCCAAAGGCGAACGCAATTCATGCGACACATCACCGAGCAACTCTCGCTGCGCCGAGACCAGCGCATCGATCTGTTCAGCCATGCGATCGAAATCACGCCCGAGTGTGCCGATTTCATCATGGCGCCGGCGCACGCTGCGATCGACGCTCGTATCCAGTTTGCCGGCAGCGATATCTCTGGTCGCGGCGCGCAAGCGCGTTATCGGTTTCGTAATGTGTTGGGCCAGCAGAAAGCACAGACCCGCACCCAACAGTGCCACGACCAGCAAGCGAACATAGGGGTGAGTGCCGACGGCTTCTGAGACGGGCATGATCATCGTCGGCGACTGCTGAAACGCCAGGATGTATTTGCGGCCGCTGGGGCCGGCGACCAAACGCATCGCAATTCCTTGCCGCGGATTCACCAGGGACAGGTTTTGTCTGGCTGTTTGGTTGAGTGGCTCTCGGCTTTTGGCCATCTTGACGATCAAGTCGGGAGCGCCGCCGTTCAAAAGCGAGACGCCATCTTCATCGAAGAAATAAAACCTAACGGACTTTTGCTGCTGCAAGGTCTTGAGATAGTCCTGCACCGCTTCCTTCCCGGAAGTCTCGTACATTTGCGCGCATTTTTCGGCTTCCATCGGCATGATGCTGTGCAACACCACTTGCCAACGGGTTTCGAAATAATTCGCGAGAATGCTGGAGGTCTCGAGCGAGGTGCCGACGAGGATGACGACGACGATAAAGGCGAGAAAGATTTTGGCGAAGAGACTTTGCAAGGGATTATCTCCCTTCTCCCGTTGGGAGAAGGGTCGGGGACGAGGGTTTACAGCGATATAAGTTCGGAGTGTCTTGCGATAGATAAATTCGCGCGGCGAATTTATCTATCGCTCCACGTGGTATGGTAGTAGTCATCGCATTAAACCCTCACCCTGGCCCTCTCCCAGAGGGAGAGGGAACTCCTCGTCAATCTATTTAGACGACTGCATACAGATATCCGATCCCGCGCACGCCTTTGATTCGTTCGGTGCCATCCGGCAGCAATCCAATCTTTTTGCGCAGGTTGCAGACGTGCGTGTCAATGCTGCGATCGAAAGGAGAGAATTCGCGGCCTAAGACGTCGCGCGTGAGTTTGTCGCGGCCCACAACCTGACCGGCGGCACGCAACAAAGCTTCGAGCAGATCAAATTCAACTGAAGTCACGTTGATTACCTCGCCGGCGCGCCGCACAACGCGCGCGCGCGCATCGATCTCGAGGTCGCCGACCGTAATGGGCGCGCCCGACGGTGTGTCTGGTTTGACGCGGCGCAGAATCGCGCGAATGCGTGCAGCGAGTTCCTGTGGATTGAAAGGCTTCGGCAAATAATCGTCGGCGCCCATCTCCAGTCCCAGCACGCGTTCGAGCGCATCGCCTTTCGCAGTCAACATCAGAACGGGAATGCGCGACTGCGCGCGGATGCGACGCAAGACATCAAAACCGCTGACGCCCGGCATCATCACGTCGAGCACGACCAGCGCATGGTTCCCAGAAAGAGCTTGTTCGGCGCCCGAGGCGCCCGCGTTGACTGAGTCGATTGAGAATCCTTCCTGCGTCAGGTAACGTGTCACGAGTTTGCAGAGTTCGACGTCGTCATCGATCACCAGAATGCGATCTGAATTCGTGGTTGGCTGTGTCTCCATCGCGGCGGACATCGGCGAACGATCATTCTATATGGTCAAACATTTCTCGCGGTCAAGAAATGTTAAGTGGTTTTGGAGTGCGGTGGCAGAGCGAAGCGGCGACGGCGCTTTGGTTATCGAAAATGTAAGCACCACGCATCCAAAAATCTTAAGGTCGATCCAAAGCGGCGTCGTTGCCGCCGCACTCCAAAACTCTTGACATTTCTTAACGCTGACTTGTCATTTCTTGACTGCGAAATGACACGGACAGCGTATATCTGAATTATGCAGCGATATGCATCCATCCTCTTTTTCATCTTTGCCTTTCTGGCCACTGCGGCGGCCCAACCAAAACTAGACAGCGTCGTCGGCGCGATTACCGAAATCGATAAAGCCGGCAGGACCGCAACTCTTAAAACTGACTCAGGCGAAAGCGTCAAGCTCACAACTGACGAATCGACCGCGTGTCTGCGAATTCCCGCCGGCGAGCGAACGCTGAGTAAGGCTCAACCGATCAGGTTTGAAGACATTTCGATTGCCGATCGCGTCCTGGCGCACGGTACGAAGACCAGCGCAGGTTTCGCCGCGCAGCGTCTGATTGTCATGCCGGTCGCCGAGGTCTCGAAGAAGCGCGAACACGATCTCGAAGAGTGGAAGCGGCGCGGAATTGGCGGCGTCGTGAGGCAAATCAACGGACAGACTGGCGAGATTGCTCTGGAACTCCGCGGCACAAACGCCGGCACGCGGCTTTCAATCAACACCAGCAAGGCGAATTTTCGGCGGTACGTCGCGGGCTCGCTCAGATTTGAAGATGCGCGCGCGAGCAAGCTTGATGAAGTGCGCGTGGGCGATCAGTTGCGAGCGCTCGGCGATAAAGACGGCGAACATTTTGTCGCCGAACAGATTGTCTCGGGCGCCTTCAAAACCGTCGGCGTCACGGTTGTCGAAGTCGATCAGCAAAAGGGCGAGATTCACGCGACCACGCTGGACCAGAAGAAGCCAATCACGATCGCATTCAATAAAGACTCTTTGTTGCACAGGATTTCCGCGCCTGTTGCCATGGCGATTGCGCAGAAAACAAGAGGCGACGCCGCCAAACCAGCCGCGACGCCCAGCGGACCAAAGCCGGCCCAGCCGGTTATCGATGTGCAGCAGATGATCGACACGCTGCCGGCAGTCGCGCTCGCTGACATTAAACCCGGCGACGTGCTGGCCGTAACCGGCGCAGTCGAGAACGACGATTCACACCTCGTCGCGATCAAGGTTGCCTCTGGAGTTGATTTGGTTTTGAAAGCGCTCGCGCCCGCGCCGGGCAAACCACAGTCTGTGCGGCTCAGCGCGGGCCTGCCGCCCGGTTTTGATTTCAGCGTGATACCGGTGAATTAGGAAGGCACGCCGGCAAAATGTTTGGCCCCATGCGTAGGATAGCATCATCCCGTAGGGATGAAATGTTTGTAGAAAACGTATCGCAGAATTTTCTCAAGCCGATTTATCGGCGTCATGAAACATCGCGCTCCTAAAGGAGCGGGCGAAGCAATTGGTTATCTGAGTTCTATAAACATCTCACCGCTACGCGGTGTCAGAAACCATGTGATGCCTGGAGTCTTGATATGCGAAACCGAACTTGCTTGAATCTGATCGCGATCCTGCTGGTGTGCTCAACGACAGCGTTCGCTCAACGTTCCACATATTTGCGTGGCCAGGTCACAGATCAACTCGGCGCAATTAGGGTGGGAGCGACCGTAACGATCACTGATGCGAACGGCAAGAAGACATCGACCCAGACTGACAACAACGGCGGTTATCGCTTCGACAGCCTGGCGGCGGGCGTGTACCACGTGAGTGTCCAGCAGAAAGGTTTTTCGTCGCAGTCAATCGACGGGTTGCAAATCGCGTCCGGCATTAACACGCGTGATTTTCAATTGTCCGTGACGATCGACGAACAGCGCGTCACGGTCGATGACATTCGCGGCGTCAGCACCGATCCGAGCAGCAACAAGACGGCGCGGGTGCTCAGCGGCAACGATTTGAATTCTTTGTCCGACGATCCAAATGAACTCGCCGCGGAACTCGATGCTTTGGCTGGTCCAGCCGCCGGTCCGAACGGCACACAAGTTTTTGTCGATGGATTCACGGCGGCAAACGGTCTTCCTGATAAACAAACCATTCAACAAATCGTGATCAATCAAAATCCCTTCTCGGCAGAATTCGAACGCATCGGCTTTGGCACGATCCAAATCTTCACCAAGCCGGGCACCGGCAAATTCCACGGTGGCGGCGCGTTCACATTCAGCGATGCAGCATTCAATTCGCGAAATCCCTTCGCGGTGAACAAGCCGCCTTATCAGCGACGCGCGATCGAAGGCAATCTGAGCGGGCCGATTACGAAACGCAGTTCGTTCTTTTTCAATCTTGGCCGGCGCGACATCGAAGACACTGCGGTCATCGCCGCCACCACGCTTGACAGTTCGCTGAATCCGCAGCCGGTCAATCTTGCCGTGCTCACGCCCAAGGCATTGATGAACGTGGGGCCGCGGTTCGACTTTGCCATCAATAAAAACAACACGATGAGCGTGCGCTACAACCTGAACACGCAGGACCTGCACAAGCAGGGTGTCGGCGGATTCGGTTTGCCGTCGCGCGCTTTCGATTATTCGGATCGACTGCACATTCTACAGGCCGTCGATATGGCGATCGTGAATCCGCGCACGGTGAATGAGTTCGGCTTTCAATACATCTGGTATTACATCAAGCAGCAGCAGGCTGATGCGAGCTCCGGCCTGATCGTCAACGACGCGTTCACCGGCGGCGGCGCGCAGATCGGCGGCTATTCATTCAAACGACATGAAGGCGAGTTGCGCGATTATCTTTCGATCACTACGCGGACACACACGCTCAAATTCGGCGGGCGACTGAGATGGGCCCACATTGGTGACACGGCGCCGAACAATTTCGGGGGGACCTTTATCTTCACGAGTCTCGATCGTTATCGGCAGACACTCTTGCGCGCGTCCACGCCGAACCAATTAATCATCGCGGGCGGTAATCCATTCGCCGAAGTGAAGCAGTGGGACATTGGTCCGTTCTTTCAGGACGATTGGAAGATGCGGCCTGATCTAACATTGAGCTTCGGCCTGCGCTATCAATATCAGACGCAGCTCAACAGCAAGTACATGTTCGCGCCCCGCATGTCGTTCGCCTGGACGCCGTTTTTAAATCCGAAGGGCCAACCGAAGACGGTGATTCGCGGCGGCGCAGGAATGTTCTATGACCTTGTGCGCACGTCCGTGACTCTGCAGGCGAACCGTTACGATGGACACACGGAGCAGCAGTTTATCGTGACCGATCCGGCGCTGCTCGCGCTTTATCCGAATCTTCCCCCGCCCGCGGCCATCGCCGCACTTGGGCAGCCACAGACGATCTGGAAGAAGGTTCCCGATCTGACCCAGCCTTACTACATTCAAGGTTCGATCAGCGTCGAGCACAGCCTGCCACACAACACCACGTTGAGCGTCAGCTATCTCGATACGCACGGCGTGCATCAGTTGCGCTCGCGAATTCTGAATGCCCCGATCGCCGGCGCACGTCCATCCGCGAACGGTTTCAATATTTACGATTACGAAACCACGGGTTGGTACAAGCAACACCTGCTGATGTTCACGATGCAATCGCGTTTGAATCGGAAAGTGAGTTTCAATGCGAACTACACCTTCGGCAAGGCCGATGGCGACACGGACGGCGCCGGATCGTTTCCCTCGAACTCGTATGATTTAAGTAATGAGTTCGGCCGGTCGTCGCTCGACGTGCGGCATCGATTCAATTTTCAGGGTTCGTTCGAAACCAAGTGGGGAATTGGATTGTTTCCGCTGGTCATTGCGCAATCGGGCGCGCCATTCAATATCACGACCGGCTTGGACACGAACGGCGACTCGCTGTTTCTGGATCGGCCGGCGTTTGCCACGGACCTGACCAGAACATCCGTGCGGCGAACTCCATTTGGGAATTTCGATCTGTTGCCGGTGCCAGGCGCACAGATCATTCCGCGAAATTACGGCGATGGACCAAGTTACTTTTCGATCAATCTTAGAATTGCGAAGACTTTCGGATTCGGTTCAGTCGCGGCGCCGCCGGCGAGAGCACAAGCCGCACCGGCGCCGGGCAAGGGAAGCGCGCCGGCAAACGGCGGCAAGACTACAGCCGCGGCGCCGGCTCGACCTGCTGGGCCCGCTCGACCGGAAGACAAACCATATCGATTGACGTTCTCGTTGTTCGTCGCGAACATTCTCAATCACACAAATCTCGGAACGCCGATTGGAAATCTGAGTTCGTCTTTATTCGGCACCTCGAACTCGCTTTCACCGTTGGGCGGCCAATTCACGTTTGGCGCAAGTTCGGCCCAAAGCAATCGCAGTCTGAGTTTGCGGGCGCAGTTTCAGTTCTAGATCTGGAGTGCGGTGGCAGAGTCCCGATTTATCGGGACGGCGACACCGCTTTGGATTTCAGGCGATAGATCCAAAGCGCCGTCGCCGCTGCGCTCTGCCGGCGCACTCCAAACAGCATTAAGCTCCCGCGACTTCAGCCTTTTCTTCCGGAAACAAATTGTCTTGAATCGGATCGAGACCCAGCGCCTCGCGCACGCGCGCGAAGCTGCGGCGATGGATCGGCGTGGCGCCGAGTTCTTTCAAGCAGCGGCAGTGCTCCGGCGTGGGGTAGCCTTTGTGAGTGGCGAAGTTATAGCCGGGATGAATTGAATCGAACTCAGTCATGATTGCGTCGCGCGTGGTCTTGGCGATGATCGACGCAGCGGCGATGCTCATAGAAAGCGCGTCGCCCTTGATGATGCCGCGCTGCGGCGTCGGGCAGTGCGGAATGCGGCGCGCATCGACGAGAATGAAATCCGGTTGCTGGGTTAGGCCTTCGACGGCGCGCCGCATGGCCAGCAATCCGGCATGATAAATATTGATTGTGTCAATCTCTTCGACTTCCGCGATGCCCGCTGACCAGACAACCGCGTCCGCTTTGATCTGTTGCGCCAGTTCGTCACGCACCTCGCTATCCAAAATCTGTTTTGAGTCGTTCAGCTTCTTCAGTTTGTAATTCTTTGGCAGGATGACCGCGCCCGCGACGACCGGGCCGGCGAGCGGCGCCATGCCCGCTTCGTCAACGCCGGCAATCAGATTGAAGCCTTGCTCCCACAAATCAATTTCAAATCGCAAAAGGTTGTGAAGACGCTGTCCCTCGGCGCGGTTCTTGCGCCAACGTTCCCGAATCAGCTTTGCGAGATGATGCGCGCCCTGACGCGTGTCGCCTTCGAGCGCTTCGATCAATCCTTTGGGCACCGGGCGTGCGCGATCGACAAAGCGCTCACGTAGTTCGGGAATTGATTTGGCGAGGATTTGTTCGAGAGTCGGCATTTTGAAAACCACGTGTCAGAAGCCCGACCGTGAGGGAGGGCATCATGCATAAATTAGTTCCAGCGATGTAGATGGCAAGCTCGGAAAGCCGGCCCTCCCTAACGGTCGGGCTTCTGACACCTTCGGATAATAAAACAGACCGGAATCACTTAGCGACTGACAGTGATGTTTTATCTGAAATGCTTAAGTCGCCGAGAGATGTTCCTAAGAGCGCCGCCAGCGATGTCTCGTCCAGAATGTAAACATCAGCCGCAGGCATTTGGCCGACTGAAATATTGAAAGCCGGCTTGCTCGCCGCACGCAAGCGCATCAGCATCGCCTGATTGCTGTAATACGTTCGGCCGCGCGCGTCGATGACGAAATCGCCGGGATGTATCAATTTCAAATCATTCGGATCGGATAGCTCGAGACATCTGAGATCGGATCGGTTTGCGCGATTCGCGTAATAACTTGCGAGGTTCTGAATTTCACTGAGCACGTGCGCGTCGGGCGCGGCGCGCTTGCCGATTTCGTTCATCGCGTCGCGCATGTACGCGTCGTACAGATCGTCCTGAGGAAAGAGCATGTGCCCATCGCCAATTGGATTGTAATAGAGTCGATAATATGGCCTCGCGTGAATTGCGGCCCAGCATCCGGAAAGAATTACGACGAGCGCAACCGCGGTGCGCGCGTAGATTTTGATTGATTGATTGTTCAGCAAAGCCGCGAGCCATCGTCCCAGGGCTCGGCCGGCGAATTGAATGCCCAAGGCGGCGGTGATGAAGACCGCCGGAATCACAGTGGTGACGTAGCGGGTGAATTTGCCTCCGACGCCGGCGAACGACAGTAACCACAAGATCATCCACATGTACAGAAAGTAACGGCCGTCGCCGATGCGCTTCTTCCAGAGCAGCGCGCATCCCACCACGAACGAGCCGACCGACAGCAGCGGCAGCTTGGTCGCGAGCAGTACGAAATAGAAATACCAGGGCTCGCCCCGCAGCCAGTCGCTGTACCTGTGTGGATACAGCCGGCCGATAAATTCATAACTGTCATGGCCCATGGCGCGGCTGCTCGAGAAATCCGCCATCGATCTCCAGGTCTCCGGCAGAAAAATAGTTGGGCTGATCACGACGAATACGATCCCGACGATGATAAAAAATTTAATGAAGCGCGGCTTGCCGATGACCCAGCGCGTGGTAGGAATTTTTTGAAAGACATAGTTATAGGCGATCGGTATGGCGATCATCATGCCGATCAATTTCGACGCCAGCATCGCGCCCATTGCCGCCGCCGTCAGCCAATAAAACCCCTGCGCCTTTTCCGGCGATTCAGCTTCAGCGATGCGCTGACTGCGAAGCCAAAACACACACGCCAGCAGAAAGAAGAAGATGAAGAAGCTGTCTTCTTTGGCAATGCGATTGAATCCGATGATTAGCGGATCGAAGGTCCACAAGGCGGCGGCGATGAGACCGGCTTCGCTGCCAAACAATTCGGCCGCGACGAAAAAAATCAGGATAGGAGTCAACGCCCCGAAGATGGCGACCGGAAGACGTAACGCTGCCTCAATCGGCAGGTTCAAATTCGGATGCGCTGTGACTATCGACGAAGCATTCCAATGCTCAGAAGCGATCAGGCTGATACCCAGCAGCGCCTTCATCAGAAAAGGATGCTCGCCATTCGCGCCCGTCAGTCCGCGCGCCCGATAGTCATTTACCGCCGTCAGCTTGTTCAATTCGTCGTCGCTGAGGCCTTCGGTTCCTAAACTATTTGCGCGCAAGCCAAAACCGGCGACGACTAAAATGCCCAGCGCGATGATCAATACGCGCCGCGTCAAAGCCCGAGAGACTTCATCTGCGAATAATTCAGGACGTAATCCGGCGGTGACTGCGGCTGGCACGGAACGGGAAGGCTCTGAGATATCTGCCAAAGCGTTTTCTTTCTGATTGCGGATTGCTGTGTTGAAAAATAAAACCCAGAGCTTAACGGTTCTCGAATGAACGAGCAAACGGGTGTTGTGTGTCAGAAGCCCGACCGTAAGCGAGGGCCGATTTTCGCTCGGAACCGTGGAACTGTCCCATAAGTGTCCGGGAGTCAGGCCCTCCTCACGATCGGGCTCCTGACCCCTGACGCAAACTCGGCTTGCAATTGCCGCGCAAATCAGCGAATATGGGCGCTTGATTTTTCACCCGATTGCTGTCGTGTGTCTCAGACGAAGCAATCGATTTCAGTTTTAAGAGCTTCAGACAAAAGAGGTAGCAAGGATATATGGCACCAGCATTACAGCAGGAGAATGCACCGACTTCCTCCGCCCCAGCTTTCAGACTAGACCAACAACTCCATCAGATTCTTTACAAGCCGGAACCCCGTTCGGCCTTGGAGCCGCTGCCGGTACCGGCCGAGTTGCCTGAGCCGCCGTATCCGCTCAAGCCCGATCCGCAGCCGATGAGCAAGTCGGAGTATCAGAAGCTGAACGCGATTCGCACCTGGAAAACCTGGGGCGCGCCGTACTTCAAGTCGCGCTGGTACAGCAAAGACCTGCGGCCAATCATCCCTTACCTGTTTACTGACTGGAAGTGCAATTACGATTGTCACTACTGCTGGTCGTACAACAACAAGGTCAAGGGAATGACGGAGGACACGGCGAAGCGATCGATTGATTGGCTGCACGGCATTGGCTCGCGCGTGTTGGCGTTGATGGGCGGCGAGCCACTGCTGCGTCCCAAGTTCATTCACAAGATCGTCTACTACAGCGCGAAGAAAGACATCTTCGTGTACCTGCCGACCAACGGCCGCTTGATGAAGCCGGACGTGATCGATCGTCTCGGTGACGCGGGCGTGGCGACGGTGAACCTCGCGGTCGATTCGGTGAAGGATCGCAAGTCTTTGCCGAAGGCGCTTGACCCGATTCGTCCTTACTTCGAATATCTGGTAAAGCGGCAGCATCACTATGGCTACACGGTGATGTTCAATATCAACATCTGCCGTAACAACATGGACGATGTGAAAGAGCTGACGGAGATTGCGCACGACCACGGCATCGCGACCGACTATCACATCAACGAGTCGCCAATGACCGAGCAGACGCACTTCAAGCATCTCGATGAGAACGTCACTTACCTGACGCCGGATGACTGGTCAAAGGTTGATGACCTGCTCGACTATCTCGACGCCAAACGCCACAACGAGGGCTACAAGATGGTCAACCAGAGCAAGCACATGCAGGACATGAAGCAGCTAATGCGCGGCGAAGTGCCGCCCTGGAAATGCCGCGCGGGTCAGAACTCTTTGATCATTCGAACTGACGGTACGCTGGCGCCATGCTTCCCGATGTATTCAGTCACGCACGACTGGGGCACCATCGAGAATCCGAAGTTCGACCATGCGCAGTTGGACGAGATGAAGCAGGAATGTTCGAAGCACTGCCTCTCGACGTGCAACTACATTCTCGCTTACTGCTACGACACCAAGCGCGTTCTGAAGTGGACTTTGAAGCAGGCGATGCACGGCTTCAAAGGATCGACTGACACGATTCAGTAACCACCCGGTTCTCGGGCGAAATGAAATACCCGCAGCAAGCGCTGCGGGTATTTTTCTTTTGTCTTGAAAACGCTTCGTGGCTCAGCGACCTATTTTTTTGTGGTTTATGCGCAATAAGCCGTCACGGGCGTTTATTCGGACCAGGGGATCGCGATTGTCTACCAGTGTGCTCAATATTTCTCGCGCCCGATCGTCCCCGATCTCGGCAATCGCATACGTCGCGTTTCCTCTAACCGACTGATCCGGGTCCTGAAGAAGATTAATTAGCGCCGCCAGTGCTGGCTCATAAGCAAGCTTGCCCAACGCGTGTGCCGATCTGCTTCGAACCTGCTTATCAGGATCGGCCAACCCAATCGCGGCGACATCAGCCGCCAAATCAAACCTTCGAGACCTGCCAATTACTTCTGCGATCGATTCGCGCATTACCGGATCGGAATTGCGAAGGGCCTCGCAAAATAATTCTCGTGAATAGTCGGATGACATGGCGGTAACTGATGAGATCGCGAAATGCCGAATATAAAAATCTCGCTTTGCAAGGAATTTAAGCAAGGTCACCCGCGCTCGCGGATCAGGAAGATTCATCAATGCTTTGATCGCCTGTTCGTGAAGTGAAGAGTATTGATGATCGGATATGGTGAGCGCTGCTTGATAAGCAAAGTAATCCCGAATCAGCAGATGAATAAAACGGAACACGGTGACTTGGCGTCTCTCCCACCAAGGGGGATGTCTTCCGAATAAGGAGACTTCTTCCCAATCTCTTTCCGATTCCGAGGTTCTGATGAGTATGTTCAACCGAAGACCCATCTCAGCTAACTCTTCATTCATCCCACTGATACGGTTGCGGCCCCACGCCCTGGCGGCGTCTTCGAATGCGATGCGCCCTAGCTGCAAAGAGAATTGTTCCAGCGTCAATAGCAGACGATGCTTTCTTGCTTCCCATTCGAATCGCTTCTGTATGTAGCGAGAGATGATGCGATCGCGCAATTCCCCTGGACTGGTGTCGAGCGCGCTGGCTCTGCCTGAATCCTCCGGGGCCAGGTCCCTGTATGCGAACGCGAACAGACTCATGAGAAGCGGAGTCCGCAGCATTTCTCTAAGTTGATCATCTCGCTGAATCGCGGCTGCGAGGGCTGGTTGATTATGCAGGTATTGAGTTATTTGCTCGTCGCTGAGCTGTTGCAATGTGACCGCGCCATTGAGTGCGAGCTTTTCATTCAATTCTGAATAATCCCTGACTCGGCAGGTAACCAGGACTTGATTAATGGGCGGAATAATGCTGATGAATCTGGGCCGAGGATCGAATCGTTCCTTAATCCTGCGCTCGCCGGTATATTTATCTACCTCCCAAACGATCTGTTCGTTGCCGAGTTCATCCAGCCCGTCCAGGAGCAAGAGGGCCTGGCGGCGCATAATGACGTGCGTCACCTGTTCGGTGCTTAATTCCGCATAACCCTCAGAGAGCCATTCTTCCAGCGAGGGTCTGCGGACAGCGTCCCAGGTCGGAATTAAACCCAATAAAGGCAACGGTGCTTCGGGATCACTCAAGCGCGCAACCGCTGCGTCTCGGGCCAACGACATCAACGTTATGGTCTTGCCTGAGCCCGGAGTCCCCAGCAACAACACCCGGTTGCCAAATCGTTCAAAGGCATCGCGGAATCTCTTGAATTGAATGCCACCCGAATCTTCTGATTGCAGACCCTGGCCGACAAAGAACTGGGTCAACATATCCGCGCGACGCGATGAAGAAACCGCGTCAGGTGTGTCCTCGACTTGCAGGTCGACCAGCGAGATAACCGATTGTTGAAGGAATGCGACAGTTCGCGCATAGAGCTCTTCAACATAACTACGAAAAGAATCTCGGTCGGGGATGGTGGCGGGCTGCGCCATTGGTTTGGACAGCAGTTCGAGCAACCGTGCTATCGCGCTAGTCCAATCGACGAAGCCGTCAAGGCGTTCGAAATTCACGAGCGAGACTTGCGGGATAATGTCGGCAAATCTAAGTGGGATGATTGGCTTTTTGCTCAGTAGACCGAACTGAATCTCACGTCGTACAAAACTATCACCTCGTTTGGTGTCGGGAGTAATGCAAACTACGACATGCGAAGCGAATTCGATATTGCGTTCAATTTCCGCCGTGAAGTCCTGAAATGGATCTATGTTGCGGACATCGCGCCAGGTGGGAATGCCGAATTGCTTGAGTACTAACTCAAGCTTCTCCGCGAACTGAGCCCCATCGTCGCGCGAGTAGGAAATGTAAACATGAGGTTTGGATAAGCTACTCTCCACACTTCCTCCCGAGGTGATTCGAGTCTCAAAAGTGTGCGCGCATTATACACGAGGAGTTCTTAATAAAGTCCCTGGTTACGCACCGAAACAGGCCCGCATCACGAGTAGTCCGATGGGTTGATTTCTCAACATTGCGGTTTCCCCTCAGCACGCCTTCCTAAATAGGAAAGAGATCAGCCGCGGAGGCTTGCCGTCATCTTCTTCGTGCCACCACTCTCTGATCGTTTTCAGTCTCAGACCATTATTGATTGCCGCGTCAATGAAGTCAGTTACGTTATGCACGAATGAGTCGATGGCGTGTGTCTGGTCATCGCGTTGAAAACGAGCTTGAGTTCCGAGGTATTGCCGGAAAGGATGAAGCTCGCTGACGAAGATGTGTCCATCATTAGAGAGAACGCGCGCGGCTTCAGCAAATATAAAGGGAAGATTCTCGACGTGCTCCAGCACCAGGTTGCACGAAATCAAATTGATTGATGAATTCGGCGCCGGCCATGGTTTCATCAGATCCGCGACCATGAATTCGACCTTCGCTGAGTCAATCCGGCGGCGGGCGCGGTCAATCATCGCTTTAGAGAAATCGATTGCACGAACGCTGTCGGCGATCTCTGTCAGCAGCTTCGTGTTTTTCCCGGTGCCACAGCCGATCTCCAGCGCGGCCTGGTATCTCGCGCCGGCGAACGTCCGCCGCATGACTTCTGCATCGAGGTCGCGAGTCAGATTCCGATCGTCATCGTAGGTGTGTGACCACTCCGCATAGGCGTCCAGAACATTCATGGCAGCTATAGTGGCACAGACTTCAGTCTGTGGTAGCTCGAGGGTCATCACAGACTGAAGTCTGTGCCACTTGCTCGGGCAGTCATAAATTACTCGTAGGTGCGAATCTCGATTAGATGGTTGCTGGGATCGTTGAGGTAAACGGTGGGCCCTGAGCCCCGCGCTCCGATCTCGTTTCCCGGACCGTTGTTGTTGCCCACACTATGAAACGAGTCGCCGTAGGGAATGTTTTGCTGCTTGATGCGCGCGAAGGCGTCGTCAAAATCCTGGCGCGACATCGCGAAGGCATAATGCTCGTTGCCCTTCGGTCCCCAGGGCGCGACTTGCAAAGTGAAATCGTCGCTCACGCGGATGACGGTGAATGGTCCATCCTCGCCTTCGAGTTTGAAGCCGAGCACGTTCACATAAAAATCGACGCTGGCGGTAACGTCGTTGACGTTCAGGATCAAATGATCGATGGTCGCCATGTGCACCTCCGTTTATCAGTCCCTCGGCGCCGTATTATACTCCCGCTCTCACGCATAGAAGATGAAATCGATCATTGTTGGCACAGCCGGACACATCGATCACGGCAAAACTGCGCTGGTGCGCGCTTTGACGGGCGTCGATGCCGACCGTTTGCCGGAAGAGAAGCGGCGCGGCATTACGATCGATATTGGTTTTGCCGATCTCGATTTGGGCGATGTGCGGCTTGGTTTTGTAGATGTGCCGGGGCACGAGCGCTTCGTGAAGAATATGCTCGCCGGCGCGCACGGCATCGACCTGGTCGCGCTGGTCATCGCCGCCGACGAAAGCGTGATGCCGCAGACGCGCGAACACTTCGACATCTGTTGTCTCTTGGGAGTGAGCCATGGCGTCATCGTCCTCACGAAAAAAGATCTCGTCGATGATGAGTTGTTGGAGCTGGCGCGCGTCGAGGCCGAAGAGTTGGTGAAAGGATCGTTTCTCGAAGGCGCGCCGGTGCTCGCCGTCAGTTCGCGCACAGGTGAGGGAATTGACGAGTTGAAGAATGCGCTGCGCCAGGCTGCGTTGCAGGTAAATTTGCGTTCCGATGATTTCTTCGCGCGGTTACCAATCGATCGCGCGTTCACGATGAAGGGTTTTGGCGCGGTGGTGACGGGCACGCTGATCGCCGGCGAGATCAATGAAGGCGATGAATTGGAATTGTTGCCTGCCGGAACGCGTGTCCGCGTGCGCGGACTTCAGGTTCACGGCTCGCCGGTAAAGCACGCCGTCGCCGGACAACGGACCGCCATCAATCTCGGAGGCGTCGAAGCGTTTGCGCTCGAGCGTGGCCTGGTGCTAGCCACACCGGGCCGTTTGCGTCCAACGCAGGTGGTCGATGCGTCCGTGCAAATGCTCGCCAACGCGCCGCGCCCGCTCCGCTCGCGTCAGCGCGTGCGCGTTCACATCGGCGCCGCTGAGGTGCTCGCGCGCGTGCGCGTCCTGAACTCTGAATCGGAGGTGCGTCCCGGTGATCGCGGTTTGGCGCAATTTCGTTTTGAAGCGCCAATCACCGGCGTCACGGGAGATCGATTTATTGTCCGCGCCTACTCGCCGCAGGTAACGATTGGCGGCGGTGTCATTCTCGATCCGTTTGCGCCGAAACATCGCGCGCGAGAGTTTACCGAAATTCAGGCGAGACTCGGAAAACTATCAAACGGCGACAAGGTTGAGAGGCTCACGCAGTTCGTAAAGAACGCCGGCATTGCGGGAATTCGTCAGGGAGTTGCAGCGCGCACTGGTTGGCGCGACGAAGTGATCGCGTCGGCAGTGGCGGAGGCAAGGAACCGGGGCGAGGTCCTGAGCATTGAAGAAACACTTATCGCTCCGGCCGTGTTTGCCGAAGTCGAGAGGCAAGTTGTCGCTGAAGTTACCGCACACCACAAACGCGAACCTTTGACGCGCGGGTTATCGAAAGAAATTCTGCGCGAGCGATTTTTTCCGGGGGTGGGCACGGACGAGTTTCGCGCCATGCTCAACGAACTGGAAAGCCGCGGGGCTGTCGTGGTGGAGAAAGAGATCGTGAGGCTGCGCGAACACACCCGCGAACTTTCGGATGACGACGCGCGTAAGCGCGACTTGCTGGAAGGAATTTTTCGCGACGCCGCGGTTGCGCCGCCGTCTTTAGTGGAAGCATTTTCAAGATCCGGACTCGATAAGTCCGACAAATACGCGCGCAAGATCCTACAGTTGCTGATCGATTCAGGCACGCTTGTGAAGGTGCATGGCGACATGTTCTTTCACCGGTCCGCGCTCGAAGACCTCACGAAGAAACTTCGCGCCCGCGCGGACAAGACGCCCGATCGCTCGATTGACGTGGGCGTTTTTAAGGATCTTGCCGGCATCTCTCGCAAATACGCCATCCCTCTGCTCGAATATTTCGATCGACAGCGCATCACGCGCCGTGAAGGGGAGCGACGCATTGTGCTGTGAGCGCCGAGCCCCGCGCAGCTATCAGCCTGACTGAATCCACCAGGCTGACCGAGTCTCTTTCACGGCCCTGCCCGATCATCCGGTTTTTCACCTGAAATTTGAGATTTTCGTAACTGGCACGCCAGTCGCTATTGCGAGATTGCCTGATGCTCTCAGGCACGCTCTTTCAAAGTTCGTTACCGATAAGAGTCGTCGCACTGCGAAAGCCCGCGCCGGCACGCACTTACCAGCCTAAGTTCCTTCCCGAGTGGAATACGGCAGTGGGAGTTCCCGAAGAACGTTGGTTGAAACCATTCAACTCGCAGCCGTTCTTCCTCCGACAAAGGGCGGCTGTCCTTTTCTTAACAGCCGGACGAACCAAATTTTAGGAGACAGGCCTCCCGACGGCTTGGTAAATGGAATGAACAGATATTCCCCTGGTCGTATTGCCCCCCACGAACCCTCTTCGGTACGCGGCATTCTCGTGAGTGAGTTAATGAAGCGCACAACAACCCGGCTTGTCTGCCTTTCGCTTTTAATAGCGACGTGCCTGTTGCCCGGCACGTTCATCGGCCGGCGCGCCAGTGCGCAACTGCTGACAAAGAAAAGCAAAGTTTCCGCAGACCTCTCGGCCAAGGCCCGTAGCCTGACAAAC